>JAYVQG010000289.1:0-19873 GCA_043757025.1 Limnoglobus sp. | reverse complement strand
GACTTACGTCCGATTTCGCCCAATTCCAATCACGCCGGAACCAAATTTTTAGTGGTCTTATTTGGCAAAACTGCAACCGGGTTTTGAACCGTGCCAAGTTGTCAGTTTAAAGTTGAGCGTTGTGAGTTTCCCCGGTTACCCGACGTAGACGCCGCCGCGGTAGTTGGGTGGGAACGCCATGAAACTGCGGGCGATACCGCCCTGATTGTTGAACACGCGGACTTGCGACACGCCATCGCCTCCGCCGACGAGCAATTCCGAACGCCCGTCGCCGTTGAGATCGCGAACGTCGATCGGTACGCCACCCGGTTCGGTCGATGTGAACCCGAAGGCATTCACGAGGCGATTCTTCAAATTTGCCCCGCTAAACACCGACACCGTCGCGCGGGTGCCGAGCGTGCGACCGACTGCGATATCGGCTTTGCCGTCGCCATTCATATCGCCCGCCCGCACGAACACACCGCCCGTATCCTTTGAGTCGCCGACGCGAAGATCGGTCGTCGTGTAGCCGTAACGGCTGTACGGCGTGTCGCCCCATTTCGCTTGCGTCGTGAATATCTTCACGATCGGTTGCGCCCCTTTACCCGGTGCGGCAATCACATCGCCGATGCCGTCACCATTCACATCGCCGACCGCCACGCGAACGCCACCGGTAAAATTGATGTCGTAGGCGAAGAAATTCGCCGACGCAACGGGAGTGGCCACGTTCAGGTCTTGGCCGCGGAAAATCTTGATCTGCGGGCGGTTACCCGTGCCCGCACCGACGACGAGGTCCGCACGGCCATCGCCGGTGACATCGCCGACCGCGACGAACGCCCCACCCCTTGAGGTAGCCGAGAATGCGGAGAAATCGGCGATCACTTTGTAGTTGCGGCCATCGTAAATTTTGACGTGCCCGCCACCGGTGGTCGTCGACACGACGATATCGTCGACGCCGTCGCCGTTGAGGTCGCCACTGGCGACGTTCAAGCCGCCGGTGTAGGCTCGGTCGAATGGCGTGATCGTGGTGAGAAGCCCGTTGCTGCTCGCAGAATAGACGCTAACGACTGCGGTTTGACCCGGCCCCGATGCCACCGCGAACTGCTTCGGGTGCAATGCGGGTGCATCGGTAACAATGACCGGCGGGAGTTCGATACCCGCCAGTTGAGTCGGCACATCGCGGCTTTCGAGTCGCTCGACGCCAATGCGTGCGGAATTTTGTGTGGAGAAGATGCGAACCATGGAACAGCCTCCGAATCGCGTCCTGCGGCGGTCGATCATTAACGATCGTCCGTTCGGATCGGGTGGGTTATGACGCACCAGGAACTCGCCCCGCCGTCGAACTTGCGCGAAGATTCCTCGGTTCGCGCCCTGCACTTTGGCCGACGGGTTCCATACACTTGTCGAATACGCGAAAGTTTCGCACGAAATTCAGGAGAAGTGAAAATGGGTAATCCAGCAGGCATGCGTCGCAAGAAGCGCGAAAAACGTCGCGCCAAGTTCGAGGCACGCCTCGGCGTCCTCGCTTATATGCCCAAAGCGATTCAAGAAGAGATCAAAAAAGAGATGGCCAAGGAAGAGAAGAAGTAGCTCGGCTACGCATTTTGTAGTGACCCCGGTCTTTTTGTAGCTGGGGTCTGTGACCCCGGTCTTTTTGTAGTCTGTGACCCCGGTCTTTTTTGTAGCCAAGCAAACGTCAGCTACAAATCACCGGCCTCACAGAGGCCAGCTACAAATCACCGGCCTCACAGAGGCCAGCTACAAATCACCGGCCTCACTACAAATCACCGGCCTCACAGAGGCCAGCTACAAATCACCGGCCTCACTACAAATCACCGGCTACAAATCACCGGCCTCACAGAGGCCAACTACAAATCACCGGCCTCACAGAGGCCAACTACAATAACAGTCGCTGAATACCACTACGCGAAGTTTGGCTCGGCATCGAGATCCTCGGCGGCGAACTCGCCGAGTTTCCATTTTTCGACCGCGAGTGCTGCCATCGCGGCGTTGTCGGTACACAGATTCAGCGGCGGGATAAACAACTCGACGCACTCTTTTGCTGCCATCTCTTCGAGTTTCTGTCGCAATCGCATATTTGCCGAGACACCCCCACCGACTGCGAGCCGCTTGAACTTCGACTTGCGAAGTGCCTGCATACATTTGATTGCGAGGACATCGACGACCGCTTCCTGAAAGCTCGCGGCGAGGTCGGCACGCTTCTGCCCCGATGGCGGTGGCGTGCCTTTGCTGACGTTGTAACCATGGCAAGCATACAGAACGGACGTTTTTACCCCGCTGAAACTGAATTCGAGCCGCTCATTGTCTGCGAACGAGCGAGGGAAGGCGAACGCCTTCGGGTTGCCGTTGCGAGCTTCGCGTTCGAGGGCGGGGCCGCCGGGGAAGCCGAGGCCGAGCATCGCCGCGACTTTGTCGAACGCCTCGCCCGCCGCATCGTCGCGCGTCCCACCGAGCAGCGTCAACGACAACGCGCTGTCGCACTGAAACAATGACGTGTGCCCCCCGCTGACGACCAGCCCCACACACGGGAAAATGTCGCGTCCGGCAGCGATTCTCGCGGCGTAGATGTGGCTATGCACGTGGTTCACCGCCACCAACGGCACCCCGAGCGCGAGCGCGAACATCTTCGCCGCCGACACGCTGATGAGCAACGCCCCGACCAGCCCCGGCGTGTTGTGGACGGTGATGCAACCGATCTGATTCAGCGTGATGTTTGCACGTTCGAGAGCTTCCTCAATCACGGGCAACAGGTTGCGAACGTGGGCGCGCGCGGCGATCTCCGGCACGACCCCGCCGAACCGCGTGTGAAGCTCGGTTTGCGATGCGACCACGTTCGAGAGAATCTGCAAATCGCTATTAAACACCGCCGCCGAAGTCTCATCGCAGGACGATTCGAGCGCCAGGAACAACATAGTCGCCATCATCCGAATGCCAGTGTGGTGCGAAATTCCCGCCAAGCTATCCTACGACCGCCGCGCTGAGTAATAGTCAAAATGAAACGTTTACGAGCCGGATGCGTAAGCGACGGAACCGAACCCAGCGGTAACGAACGCATCAGTCAATTTATTTTTTACACGGACGACCAATGGACACTGCTCCGTCGCTAACGCATCCGGCTCGTCATCGGGTTCACTTACCGACGAAGAGAAAATCGAAGCAGATGAGTACGAGCAGGTCAGCAGTTTTCTCGGGATCGTCAAGTCGAAGGCACGGCGCTCGCTGCAAAACCATTCGAGCGAATAACGAATGCGTCGTGCATGTCGTCCGATCTTTTTGAAGACTTGAGTCAATCGCGTCGAATCCGGATCGGATTGCTGTGCAAACTCTACCGCGAATGCCGATTCGTCTCGCTGGGCAGGACGTTCCGACCGATTCGGTTGCGCGATCCATTCGAGACGGAATCGTTCGAGTCGGGCGACGAATCCGAACAAGCCGATGTCGGTTCCGCCGATTCCATTAAAGACACGACTCGTTGGGCGGTTTGCCCGTACCTCGGCTGGGGGATCTGCGATGTCCCGTTGGTTACTCGTCAGCGCACTGTTCGCATCGTTCGCCACCGTTGTGGATGTCCACGCCGAGATTCCGCGGCTCGGGATTTTTCGCAAGAAGAACCCAGACAAAGACGAACCGCAGCCGAAGTCGAAGCAGATCGTCGAGACGCTAAAGTCCGACACCGACGAAAAGAAACGTCAGACGGCGGCGGTGCAACTCCGCGACGAAGACCCGCGTACGAATGCGGACATTTTGCCGACTCTGATTGCCTCTTTGCAGCGCGACCCTTCGACGGCGGTGCGTTCGGAAGTGGCCGAGACGATCGGCAAACTGAAGCCCGTGTCGCAAGTCGCCGGCGCGGCGCTCGAGCAGACATTCGTATCGGACCCATCGGAGAGCGTGCGGAAGTCGTCGCAGAAAGCGCTTTGGGATTATCACCTGAACGGCTATCGCTCGACCGGTGCAAATGCGGCGATGCCGCAGACGGCTGAGCCGCCGCTCGCGAAACCGAAGAGCGTCCCGATTGCCTTGCCGGTGAGTCGCCAGAAGCCGCTGACAACAGCTACCGCCGTGACACCACCCGCGCCGGCACGACCGATCACGACGGGAATTGGCAAAGGCGCGATCTATCCGCAGACGATCGAGCCACCGCTCGCGAAGCCGAAGGAAACCGCAATCGTTCCGCCGGTGCCTTCGATTCAAGTGCCGCCATTGCCGAAGAACGACTTTCCGGGGATCGCGATTCCCACGGTCGAGTTGCCGAGTATACCAAAAGTGATCGATGACGTGCCGACGATACCCCCATTGCCCGCCACGCCGTCGATTCCGCCACCGAACTCACGCGATTAAAGAGACGGATTGATGCCCGATGCCCCGACCTGCCGCGGGTTGAACGCCGATGAAGTGGCGGCGTCCCGCTTACGGCATGGGGCGAACGTCCTGACGCCACCGCCGCGCATATCCTGGTGGCAAGAGTACCTCAGCAAGTTCAACGATCCCGTCATTCGCATTCTCATGGTGGCCGCCGCCATCGCCACCGGTGCGGGTCTACTCGAAGGTCACGTCGCGCCCGAAGGCATCGGCATCATCGTCGCCGTGCTGCTCGCCACGTTCCTCGCGTTCTGGAACGAGTATCGGGCGAACAAAGAATTCGACATTCTGAACAAGTCGAACGACGATGTCGCGGTGAAAGTCATTCGCAACGGAACGTACACGCAGATCGCACGCCGCGACGTCGTCGTTGGCGACTTCGCGTTCGTCGAAGTCGGCGAGGAAATTCCTGCCGACGGTCGATTGATCGAAGCAGTCGGATTGCTGGTCAACGAGTCGAAACTGACCGGCGAAGCCCATCCCGTGAAGAAACAATTTGGCGGGCCAAAAGCCGAAGGGGCCGCGTATGGCCCCGGTGAAATGCTCCGCGGCACCACCGTCGTCGATGGCTATGCGATCGTCGAAATTTCCGCCGTCGGCGATGGTAGTGAGATCGGCAAGACGCTCCGCGAAGCGACCGAAGAGACCGGCGAAGTCTCGCCGTTGAACCGCCAACTCGGCGCTCTCAGCAAGGTCATCGGCGTCGTCGGCTTCGGCGTGGCGGTGATGACATTTGCGGCACTCGTGGGCCGGGGTGCGATCACCGGCGAACTCGTTCGCAAGGGGTTGCCCACCGGTACGCTGGCTGCACCGCTTGCTGCCGGTGAGTGGTTCTTCATCGGCACGTTGCTCCTTAGCGTCGCCATCGCGTTAATGAAAGTGTGGTTGCCGATCGTGCTCGATGGTTTGGAACTCGTCGGCATCGAAGCGTCGATGCCGACGTTTCTGGAAGGCGCGATGCCGTGGCTGAAAACGATCCTCGCGGGCGGCGTACTTTTCGCTGCGCTCTTGGCGGCGGGAATCGCGTTCAGCCTGATTCCTTCGTCGCCATCGGAGTGGCTGCGACCGAGCGTGGGCAAGGCACTGCTCGGGTACTTTATGATCGCCGTCACGATCATCGTCGTTGCCGTACCGGAAGGTCTGGCGATGAGCGTCACGCTGAGCTTGGCGTACTCGATGCGCAAAATGACCGCGAGTAACAACCTCGTTCGGCGGATGGATGCCTGCGAGACGATCGGCGCGGCCACCGTCATTTGTTCGGACAAAACCGGCACGTTGACGATGAACGAAATGCGCGTCGTCGAAGGCCGATTCGCCGGCACAAATGCGACGGGTCTGCCCGATGATCCTGCGCTGAAATCGCTGGTTTACGAGGCCATTTCCGCGAACACGACGGCGCACCTGAGCCGCGATCCCGGCGAGCCGGTGAAGCCCGTTGGCAACCCGACCGAAGGCGCGCTACTCCTTTGGCTCGACGCGAACGGCGAGGAGTACATCGTCGTGCGGAAGGGCTTCGCGGTCCGCACGCAGTGGACGTTCTCGACCGAGCGCAAGTACATGGGCACGCTCGGCACGAACGGCACGTTACACATTAAAGGCGCGCCGGAAATCGTCCTCGACCGCTGCGATCGCATTCACACCGCGAACGGGCCAGTGCCGCTAACGACCGCCGAGCGCCGCGCCGTCGGCGCGGCACTTCAAGTCGATCAAGGCCGGGGAATGCGCACGCTCGGGTTGGCGTATCGGCCCCACGCACACGCCGACGGGAGCGCACTCGAAGATGTGGCCATCGGGCTAATCTGGCTCGGTTCGGTCGCGATTGCGGACCCCGTGCGAACCGAGGTTCCGGCCGCGGTGGCGGCGTGCCGGGCGGCGGGCGTCGAAGTGAAAATGGTCACCGGCGACAACGCCGAGACGGCCCGCGAGATCGCCCGCCAGATTGGACTTTGGATACCGACCGACCCCGCATCGGCGGAGATGACCGGCGCGGAGTTCGCGGCACTTTCCGACGATGCTGCGGCCGACGCCGCCGAAAAGGTCAAGGTGCTTTCGCGTGCCCGCCCCGCCGACAAACTCCGGCTCGTGAGCTTGCTGAAAAGCCGCGGGCAGGTCGTTGCGGTCACCGGCGACGGCGTCAACGATGGGCCGGCGCTGAACTACGCCGACGTCGGTTTGGCGATGGGCAAATCGGGCACAGCCGTCGCGAAGGAAGCGAGCGACATCATTTTGCTCGACGATTCGTTCACGAGCATCACGACCGCGATCCGCTGGGGACGGGCACTCTACGAGAACATCCAGCGATTCATCTTGTTCCAACTGACGATCAACGTGGCGGCGCTCGGGTTGGCCGTACTCGGGCCGTTCATCGGCTTCGAGTTGCCGCTGACGGTCATGCAAATGCTGTGGGTGAATCTGATCATGGACACGTTCGCTGCGCTCGCACTCGCCACCGAACCGCCGAACCCGGCGGTGATGTCGCGACCACCGCGCCGCGCCGATGCATTCATCGTGAGCCGCGCGATGGCGATCTCGATCTTCGGCGTCGGTGCGATCTTCCTCGGGTTACTCGTTGCGCTCATACTGGTGCTCTTGTCTCGGGGCGAATTGGCGAATCCCGATGTGGCGAGCCATGGCGGCACCGTGCTGTTCACGGTGTTCGTGCTGTTGCAATTCTGGAATTTGTTCAACGCGAAGTGCATGAACCGCACCGGTTCCGTGTTCCCCACGCTCGGTAACAACACGAGTTTCTTACTGATCGCGGCCGCCATCTTCGCCGGGCAAGTGCTGATCGTCCAGTTCGGCGGCAACGTCTTCCGCACCGTGCCACTGACGCTGAACGAGTGGCTAACAATCACCGCGATTACGTCCGTCGTACTGTGGGTGGGAGAAGGTTGGCGACTCTTCGCTAAGTCGAAGGTGCGATGAGTCGCCCACGGATGTTAAAACGATTACTTACGCCGTTACCTTCTTGACTCGGGGCTTCGCGATCACGGCGAGTAGGTACAACACGGCGACGATCAGTAGCAGTGCCTTGATACCGGTGACGAAGGTGACGGTTTGCAACAAACCACCTGCCAGGGAACCGAACAGGTTGGCACCGAGGGCAGCGTCTTTTCGCTCGGCGATGGCGAACGAGCGGATGAAGACGATGCCACTAAAGAGCATCGGCAGGCTCGTGAGCAACCCGACAACGGCGGCCTTTTGCCAGTAGGGAAGGAAGCCGAACTGCGAAAGGTCCAGGAAATACAGGCCGATGCAACTGCCCATGAGTGCGGCATAGACCAACCCGGCGGGTAGCTTTTTGATTCGACCGGCAATCGAGTTGGCCAGCAAGATCATGATCAGGATGCCGGAGATAATTACCGCGTTGACGATCCAAGTATTGCCGAGAACGACTGCCGCCTTGCTGATATTTTGCACCTCCAGAAGCATAAACGCCGCCCCGAGTAGGAAGAAGTGCGTCTGCGAACCTTCCCAGCCTCGGATGATCTGCGGGGCTTTCATTTCGCGCAAACCGAGCCAAAAGAGGATGCCGAGCGCGAGCGCCAGGAGGAAGTACAGAGGCGGAATTTGACGGTGTTCGAGGTAGATGTACGGCCAGTCGTCGGTTGCCAACGACGTGGCATTCGTCGAGCGTTCTGGCATGTCGGCTTGCCACTTTTGCATGAGAGTTGTGAAGCGCGGATCGGCCGCGATTTGCGCCTTGGCCGCGTCTTGATCGCCCGCCACGAACATCACGCCACCCCAGCCGTAGGGGTTGCCCCGAACGCAGAACTGGAACGGCTCGCGATCGAAGACACCGGCCAACGTCCGTGCCATGCGGTCGACGATGTACGGCTTTTGCGCCTCGAAACTCAGGAAGATAATGCCGCCCGGATTGAGCAGCGTCTTCGCGTGGGTCAGGCTTTCGACGGTGTAAACGTAGTGGTCGAGCCGCGCGTTCGTCATTGAGGTCGTGGTGTGCGAATCGAGCAACCCGAAGGTAATCACATCGAATTTCTCGGTTGTCGTGGCGAAGTAAGATCGTGCATCGTCGTTGACGACCGTCACCCGTGCATCGTCGTACGGCTTCTCGGGGTGATACTTTCTGCCGAACTGAATGATCGTCGGATCGATCTCGACGGCGATGACTTTCTCGACGCCGTTACGGAGCATCCCCGCCACGTCGTTACCCGTACCGGCCCCGACGACTAACGCGGTCTTCGGCTTCAAATGCAGCTTGGGAGGAAGGTCGTATTGCGAGAAACCGCGTTGTTCGGGCGGAAACGTGTCCGGATGAATCGCGACGTTCTCCGGTCGAAGATCGATTGTCGCTTGATAGCCGACGTTGTTCACCGCGATGAGGTGCGTGCCAATGCCGGCATCGGCGGGCACCCGTTCGCCGCGTAGATGCGCCCAGAATGTCGATTCGCGTTCTTCGCCGACTGCGTACACCGATAACTTCTGATAAGGGGACCAGCGCGTTTCGAGCCAGCCCGGTTCGTAGCCGGCGAGCGCGCCACCCGCAACGATCAGCAGCAGCAAGAGGCCGTCGACCGCTTTCGATTTTCCACCCGAACCGAGCCAATAGGCAGCACCGAGCGCGAAAACGCCAAACCACGCGACGGGCGGCAAACCGAAAGCGCTACAGGCCACGAACAACCAGATGCCGATGAGGCTACCGGCGACGTTGACCGAATACGCCCACAGTGTATGCGGATGTTCGTTGAGGATCGAACCGAGGAGTTGGCCGAACGGCACGAACACCGCCCAGAGCAATCGCATGAGCAACAACGTGATGACGATGCCGATGAAACCGCCGAGCAAGGCGACACCGCCACTCAAGTTCGATTCTTTCCAGATCGTCATGCCTGTCGAACCGCTGAGCAATTCGGTGATGGTGTTACCCAGGTTAATCCGCGTCGGCGGGAACGCGAGTAGGCCCACCAAAATCGCCAGCGGAATCAGTACGTTCCGCAACGCGAATTTCTTTCGGCAATCCCAACAGCCCATGCCGAGGCCGAGGAAGCAGACGACTAACACGGTATTTTGCAGGTATGCGAAGATGCGAATTTCGGTCGTGATCCAGCGAATCAGCATCAATTCCAAGAACAACCCGACCACGCTGATGAGGAAAAGCTCGAACGTCTTCGCCGCAATCGGCTTCGTGACCAGCCGGGGCAGCGGCGTATCGGTCACCGACTGGGTAGACGATTCACTCCGCAGTTCCATTTTCGCGCTCGTAACGAACAAAACAGCCGGGACAGACCACGATGGTTCCCATTCTTAACAACCTAGAACAGGAATGTTCGGGGTGCGCATCGCAAGCGGACCGTGGCCTGAATCCTCGGCAGCCAGTGGCAATTTGTAGGGACATGCAGGAAATCGTTGCGAGTTAACCGTATCTCTAAATGCCAGCTGCCTCACCGGCCTCATAGAGGCCGGCTACACAAGAAAACAACTGCCATCGGCCTCTACTTCTTCAGCTTCTTCACCCACGCGGTGACGTCTGCTATGTATTCGGACGTACCGCTCACATTGATACTGTCTTTGTCAAACGCGAAGCTCATCGTGTCGCCGTATTTATTCGCCTTCAGGTCGTCGATCATCAGTTTTGCAATCACTACGGCCAGTTCGTTGGCATCCCAGCTGCCGAAGTCTTTCTTGGTGAACGTGTAGACGACATTCGTTTCGCGAATGACAGCGGGTTTCGCCAGGCGCGCTCGGAGTAGGAGAAGCTCTTGTTCGAGTAACGCAATCTTCGTCTGATACTCGGCTTGAACCTTTTTCATATCCGCTAGCGTTGTGCCGGATGCATCGAGGAACGCTGGCACCGTCGCAATCTTCGGATCAGCGGGCGCAGTCGGCGGGGTTGGCGGTGCGACGGGAACTGGCGTCTTCGCGGCTTCTCTTGCCGCACTCAAGTACATAAAGTTTTGCACTTTCACATCGGCGATTACGGGGGTTGGCTTGCGGAAGACGAGCGTTGGTGTCGGCACTTTTTGGCCGATCAAGTGGTCGTCGATCGTGACTTCGCCGATGAAGTTCCAGCCCTTCGTTTCGCGGTCGGCGAGTATCGATTCGAACTCCTTGCGAGAGATGCCCTTCTGTAGCGGGATGTACTCGAACTGGGCTTCTGGTTGCTTGCGGGTCAACGTGGTGAAGAGTTGGCTTTTAGCCGCGGCTTCCGCCTCGGCTTTGGCGAAGGCTGCCTTTGCCTTCTCCAGATTGGCTTTCAGTTGCTCGATCGTCTCGGCTTTCGGCATCATTTTTTGCATAGCCGGCTTCGCGTCGGCACCCGGCACCTGTGCCGTCGCCGAGCCGTACCAGCCGGTACCGACGCTCATGCCGATGCCGCTCGCGACCAGCACCCCGGCGGCGAGTAGTTTGAATCGGATCATCATGCCTGTGACTCCATACGTGAGAGTGAGAACCGAACTGGGAACCGCGACACCGGGCGGAAGTAACGTCAGCGTGCGTGCGATCAGTGCCGCCGGTGCCAGCGCGACACTGCCGGTGACCCCGCCGAGCGCGAGGACACCCGCACCGAAACCCCGCTTCGCGAGGCGATCCAACATCGTTTGTTTGGCCCGCGTCAACCGTGCGGAGAACGTGCCGAGTTTCTGGCCCAAACTGGCCGCCACTTCGGTACTCGCCCGCCCTTCGATGCAGCACTGCACGAACGCCAATCGCTGCGATTCGGGGAGTTTCTGCACCTCCTCCGCCATCGCCGCGAATGCGGCCTCCCACGTCGAATCGGCAACGGGCCGACTCGCTTCGGGTTGGGCGCTCGCTTTCTCGCGTTTCGCTCTGCGGCTGTTCGCGCGTTGTGCGTTCTTGCACACGCGGAACGCCACGCCGTGCAACCACGGGCCGAGCGGCGCACCGGGCCGGATCGACTTCACCGAGCGTGCGAGCGTGAGGAACGTCGCCTGGAAGGCATCGTCCGCGTCGGCATCGTTCGGCAGCAAGTTCCGGCACTGGCCCCAAACGAGCCGACTGTATCGCGTCACCAGTTGCGCGAACGCATCCTCATCGCGTTGCAGGACGTAACGCTCCAGCAAGTCCGCATCGGGGACTTCGGCCATTAGCAGCCGCACCACGCTGGGTAGTTGGGATCGTCGCACGTCGCCTCCTTCACCCTAGATTGTTCGCGTAGGGGAAAGTTCTGCATGGAGTTTATCGCGTTCGATAGATTTTCCCCGAATATCGAGCAGGCGAAAAATGACGTGTTCGCCGTCCGGTCGATTCATTCCTATCTTAGCAGTCACGAAATTCCGAACTGCATCGACATCCTTCCCGCATGTCGAGGGGGACAATCTGTGTCCGTTGAGAAAAAACCCGAACTACCCCGCCCGTTCGACGCGAACATGGTCGAACACCTCGTCGGGCTGATGGCCAAACACGACCTCAGTGAAATCGACCTGCACGAAGGCGAGCATCGCATCCGCCTCCGGCGCGGCGCGCTGACTACGCCGACGATCGCACCCGTTGCGGTTGCGCCGCAACCCGTTGCGGCCCCGGCTCACGTAGCCGTTGCGCCAACTGCGACTGCGGCCACCGCTAGCAAGTTGCACGAAATCAAGTCGCCGATGGTCGGCACCTACTATGCGAAGCCGTCACCCGATAAAGACGACTACGTCAAAATCGGCAGCAAGGTGAAGGCCGAAACGATCGTTTGCAAGCTCGAAGCGATGAAACTTTACAACGACATGCCCGCCGACTGTGCGGGCACCATCGCCGAAATCTGCGTGAAGAACGGCGTGCCGGTCGACTTCGACACGGTGCTGTTCCGCGTCGAACTCGGTTAAACGCGGGCTGCCAGTCGGCCGCGTTTCGCACTCCGTATTCCGCATTTGGTGAAGCATGTTTCAACGGATTCTGGTCGCCAATCGCGGGGAGATTGCCCTGCGGGTGATCCGCGCGTGTCGCGATCTCGGTATCGAAGTCGCCGTGGTTTACAGCACCGCCGACAAAGACGCTCCGTACCTGAAGCTCGCCGATCAGGCGATCTGCATCGGCCCCGGCCCCGCCACGGAAAGCTATCTCAAGATCGATCGCATCATCGCGGCCGCCGAGATCGCCAACGCGCAGGCGATCCACCCCGGTTACGGCTTCCTCAGCGAGAACTCGAAGTTCGCGCAGATTTGCCGCGAATGCAAGATCGAGTTTATCGGCCCGTCCGCAGAAGCGATGGACGCCATCGGCAACAAGGACAAGGCCAAACAGCTTGCCAAGAAGGCCAAAGTCCCGACCGTGCCCGGCAGCGATGGCTTGCTGACGAGCGACGAAGAGGCACTGAAGTTCGCGCACCTCGTCGGCTACCCCGTGCTGATCAAAGCCTCGGCGGGCGGCGGTGGCCGTGGGATGCGCGTCGCCCGTAACGACATCACGCTCCTCAGCGGCATGGCGTCCGCGAAGCAAGAAGCCGAGTCCGCGTTCAAGGATGGTTCGATCCTTCTCGAGAAGTATCTCGACCAGCCGCGGCACATCGAAGTCCAGATCCTCGGCGACAAGTTCGGCAACGTCGTCCACCTTTACGAACGCGATTGCTCGCTGCAACGACGGCACCAGAAGCTCGTCGAGGAAAGCCCCGCCCCGAACCTGCCGGAGAAGGTTCGCGACAACATTTGCGAGGCCGCCGTACGGCTCGCGAAGGCGGCAGGTTACTACTCCGCGGGTACGTGTGAATTCCTGCTGGACAAGGACAATAACTTCTACTTCATCGAAGTCAACGCCCGCATTCAGGTCGAGCACCCGGTAACGGAACTCGTGACGGGCATCGACCTGATTCGCGAACAAATCCGCATTGCAGCAGGGGAAAAGTTGCGGTTCCGGCAGCGCGATATCAAGGTCAACGGCTCGGCGATCGAGTGCCGGATCAATGCCGAAGACCCCGCGAAAGACTTCCGCCCCAGTGCGGGCACGATCACGAAATGGCAACCGCCCGGTGGCCCCGGCATTCGGCTCGACACGCACGTCGTCACCGGTTACCGCGTGCCGCCGAACTACGACAGCATGGTCGCGAAGCTAATCGTCCACCAGCCGACCCGCGTCGAAGCGATCGCCGTCATGCGCCGCGCCCTCCGCGAGTTCACCGTAGAAGGCATCCAGACGACGATCCCGATCCATCAGGAGATCATGAAGACGGCCGAGTTCATCAACGGCAAAGTCGACACGACGTTCATCGAACGCTCGTTCCTGGCGGGGAAGTGACTGGACCCAACAGGTTTGTAGGCCGGTTTACAAGAACCGGGGTCACAGACCCCAGCTACAAAAAAACCAGTCGCAGTTGTTCCCACCATTCTTGGCGAGCGGGGTGTGTAAGCACCCTGATCCTGCCACTGTCATGCGCAATGGGATCGGGATGGAGATTGTCTCTTTAAAATGGACATTGTCTGCGACGCAGGTGGAATCAGGGTGCTTACACTGCTTACACACCCGCTCGCCTAGGTCGTCGCATTACGCAATCGAGCATCGCGCGGCGATACGTGAGCTGCAGAGGGTTGGTGTATGTTGCCGAGTGCAGGAAGCTGTCGAGTGAGAGTCGATGGCACGGAGTATCGCTACATCGTGTCGAAGTCCCGCGTCGCTCCGGATGGCACGGTCCCGCTTGCGGTCACGGTTCAGTTGCAAAACGGCGCGTATCTGCGCGTGCTGGGTTTGACGGCGTTACCGATGACCGAAGTGATCTCGATGTCCCGCAGAGAACGACGACGGAACCAGGCGATTCAGCCACATCACGTGGCACGGATGATCAAGCTGGGACTCGCACACGGTTGGAACCCCGAATGGCCCGGTCCGCCCGCCATTTTACAGGTCAGTAATTCGGACGTGTTGTTAAAAAGTCGTACGGAGTAATCGTTCGGCTGTAGCCGATGGCGGGTAGGTCGGCTTTTTCAGTTTCGTAGCTCAGTTTGCAAACGGGTGGCCCGGTGGCCCCCCGGTGACGTGAAGTTACGGTTGACGGACGAATGATTTGACGGGCATGTTACCCCACGAACACGCCGCCGGTGAAGCCCGTGAATGCATCGAAGTCGAATTGTGCTGGAGGCGTACCAGCAGCGGCGATGTTCGCGCCCAAGTAGCCCGTCACGCGCGAACCCGCGCCAGTTCCCGAACCGACGACGAGGTCGGCTTTCGTATCGCCGTCGAGGTTCTTCACGGCAACGCGAATACCCCCGCGACTGTTGACGTCGCCACCGAAGAAGTTGGCGAGATTCGTTTGCGTATTCGTCAGCAAACTCTTGCCGTCGAACGCCAGCACACGCGGCCCACCACCGGGTCCGCCGCCCGCGATGAGGTCCGCGAAGCCATCGCCGTTAATGTCGCCTGCGGTGACGAAGATGCCGTTGCGCAAGGTTTGCTCGAACGCGAAGAAGTCGCCGAAGAGCTTGACCGGCGTGCCGCTGAGCGACTTGCCATTGAACGCCGCGACGCGCGGCCCGCCACCGAAACCGGCGACGACGATGAGGTCTGCGATCCCGTCAGCCGTCATGTCGGCGATCGCGGAGCGGGCACCGCCACGGAAATTGACGTCGTCGATGCCGAAGAAGCCTGCCACTTTCGGGAAGCCGATCGCCCCGCTGTAAATATCCACGCGCGGCCCGCCACCTTCATCGGGCGTGATCGCGAGATCCGGGATGCCATCGCCCGTGACATCGCCCGCCGACACGTAAACGCCACCCTTGAACGAGGCTTCAAACGGCGCGACGGTGAAGAGCTCTTTCTGCGTGCTGCCATCGATGATGCGGACTTGCGTTGCAATCCCCGGCCCGGTGCCGACGATGAGATCGGCCACACCGTCGTTATTGAAGTCCGCCGTTGCCGTACGAACTCCGCCCGTGAATCCGGGGAAGGGCGTCGTGGTCAACTGGACCGACTTGTCGGCGTTGTAAAGGATCGCCGTGCTGGCACCCCCGACTCCAAACTGTCGGAACCCCACGAGGGTGGATTTCACAATCGGAGCTTGCACCTCAAATGCACCGATGTCCACGGTGGTGTTGGCGATTCGTGCGAATCCACTGCCCCGCTGATCGGTGACGACTCCCGCCGGAACGACGGCGTTGCTCCCCGCATCGATCGCAGGACTACCGGCGAGCAGCGACATCGTCTGCGAGAATCCGCCATTGTTAGCCAGTGCGCTGAGGTTCGGGTTCGCAACCGTGAACGGGGAACCGGTCACCTTCGCGTTTCCGAGGAGGTTCACTGCGGCAGTTGAGACGATGTTCGGTCCGGTGCCGTTCACGTTTAAAGTGCCGCTGACTTGGTTGTGAACCACGTCCGGGCCGCCCGTGCTGTTCGCCAAAATGCTGTTGGCGACGGTAACGGTGGCATTCTGGCTCGCGGTCACCGTACCGACGTTTTGCGTCAGTGTGTACAGCGCCCCGCCGTCCGAGGTGTTGGTCATTCCAGTACCGATCCCGACGACGACGGTATTGCCAGAGATCGTGACGCCGTTCAGGTTCAAGTCGCCGTTCAGGTTGAATACCCCGCCACCAAACGCACCTCCGCGTTGACCGGCACCGGCGGTTCCGATTGCGCCTTCGGATACTCCACCACGGGCGGTGTTGCCGGTGATCGTCGAGTTGACGATTGCGATAACGCCGCCCTGATTGAAGATCGCGCCGCCCAACCCGGCACCGCCGCCGCCCGGTCCGCCGTTACCGCCGCCCGACCCTGCGCCGAATGCGGGGAACCCTCCGCTACCGCCACCACCGCCGCCGCCACTACCTCCCCCGCCGCCGACCCCAACGCCGCCACCGCCACCGAACCCGCCGACACTGGCACCGCCGCCACCGCCGAACCCGCCGTCCGTACCGGTATTGCCCGCGCCGAAGTTGCCACCCGAACCACCACCGCCGAACCCCGCTGCCGCGCCGCCGGCGATACCGCCGTTCGGCCCCCCACCGGTTGTACCCGGCGACACCGCACCAACCCCCAAACCGCCGCCGCCGCCACCGAATCCGAGCCGGGAACTACCTCCGGCACCGCCCACGGCTGAATTTCCGGTCAGCGTCGTACCGTTGATATTCAGCGTTCCCTGGTTGTAAATCGCGCCGCCCAACCCGCCCGCCCCACCGCCACCGAACCCGCCAAATCCGCCGAGTGCGATGCCATTGGAAAGAGTCAGGTTCTGGAGCGTCAGGCTCCCGGTTGCGGTCACCTCGAACAGGCGGAAGGTCGACGATCCCGTTCGGGTAATCGTTTCGCCTGTACCCTGGATGACGATCGCACTGCTTACGATCAAACCGGTCGGCCCCGCGAAATTGCCCGTTGGAGGGTTGAAGAACGTCGAGAGGCCGAACGACTGCCCGGCCACTGAAGGGGCAAATACGATGGTGTCGTTGCCAGTCGTGACGTTCGCCAGATCGACCGCATCCCGCAGGCTGCCCGCCCCCGCATCGGCGAGAGTTGTCACCGTGAATGTGGCCGGCACATCGCGGCCTTCCAGATATTCCACGCCGAGAAACGGTTTGCGGTTCAAACGCCGCAACAGTGAAAGAGAATTGCGCATCGTTGCCTCGAAAAAGGGAAACTGTTCGACAGAAACAATCGCGTGGATCGGGCAGCCCCGCGCGATTGTGTTTATCAGACTAAGCGGCAACAACGGTAAAAGCAAACGGAATTTATTGTGGGATCGGTTGTTCGCCACTTGGCAAGTTGTGAACACTCACGAATTCGACGTGGTGCCTCACCCGCCCGCCAGCTTTACTCTCGCGTCTTCCAAAATCGCTTTCGTTGCGGTTGCTCCGACCCGCGTGACGCCGACTTCGCGTACGGCCATCAGCGTGTCGTAGGTTCGCACGCCGCCGGCGGCTTTCACTTGCACCCAGGCCGGGCTGTGTTGCCGCATCAACTTCAAATCGGCAATCGTTGCGCCGCTCTCGGCGTAACCCGTTGAAGTCTTCACCCAATCCGCTCGCACGTCGCCGCAGATTTTGCAGAGTGCGATTTTGTGCTCGTCCGAGATTAGCGCGTTCTCGAAAATTACCTTCACCTTGGCACCCCGAGCGTGTGCGGCCAGCACCACGGCGGCGATGTCGTGTGCGACGTAGTTCCACTCGCCGGACAGGACTTTGCCGATGTTCGCGACCATGTCGAGTTCGGTTGCGCCATCGTCCATCGCGCGCTCGGCTTCGTACACTTTCACGCCGGTCAAGTGGCCACCGTGCGGGAAGCCGATCGTCGTGCTCGCTTGGACCGTCGAACCCGCGAGGAGCTTCGCGGCCAAATTCACGGCATACGGTTTGATGCACACCGAGCCGACGTCGAGTTCGCGGGCCAACAAGCAACCCGCCTCCAGGTCCGCGTCGGTCAGTTGCGGTTGCAACAGGGAATGATCGAACATCTTGGCCAGTTCCGCGAGCGTCGTCATGGATAACCCCTTGGGAATGAGATCGTTCGGATTATTGTCCGATTTACCCAGCTAACGAACAGGGACCATTCGGTTGTCTCTTGCATTGGATTGCGGTAGAATTCAATTTAATGAAACCAACTGTTTATATCGAGACCACCGTACCAAGCTACTTGACCGCGTGGCCGAGTCGCGATGTGGTGCGAGCGGGTGAACAGCAGGTCACTCGCGATTGGTGGGCAGTTCGCGATGCATATGATCTTCGTATTTCTTCCTTGGTTCTATTGGAGTGCGGGGCGGGTGATCTCGTTGCGGCATCGCTACGTTTAGAAGCATTACGTGGAATACCGTTGTTAGCCGTCACGTCCGAAGTCGAGATATTGGCCGCAAATCTTCTTCGCGATGTGCCGTTACCGGCGTAGGCGGCGACGGACGCACTCCACATCGCCATAGCTGCGGTAAATGGCATTTCTTACTTGGTAACTTGGAACTGTGCGCATATCGCCAACGCAACACTTCGGCCGCGGATCGAAGCGCAATGCAGACGGTCGGGTTACGAGCCGCCCGTGATTTGCACGCCACAGCAACTACTAAGTGGAGGGTAAAAAGTGAACAATTTGGATGTCTTAGTGGAATTGAGGGCGTGGCGCGATGAGTTCGCACGGTCTCACGCATACGATGTCGAATCGATAGCGAAAGCGCTGAGAGAGTTGGACGCTGCATCGAATGAACGAATTGTGCGAGGTGAGCCTCGACGCCCGATAACGTTGCCACAAAGCAACGGTGCGTACGGTACTAACGCAGAAGCTACGAAGGTCTGAATGCTTCGCGCACTGACACGACACGCGAAGCATCGGGCCGAGAACTTCGTCGCAAAGGTATCCTCGCACATCGGCGTCGGCGATCGTAAGATAAATTTCGGTAACAACAGCGCTCACCAGATTCGGGACTGCGCGGTATGAACAGGCGGAAGTACATCTTCCCGAACGTCATCGAACTGAACCTTGCGGCCAGTCGATCGTTCGGCGTCAATATCTATCTCATCGATGGCGGGACCGAATACCTACTCATCGACGTCGGATTGAACGACACGCTCGGCGAGTTGATCGACCTGATTCGCGAGATGGATTTTCCGCTCTCGAAGTGCAAGATGGTCATCGCGTCGCACGCCGATGCGGATCACGTGCAGGCGTTGGCGGCGGCGCGCGAACGGCTGAAGACGAAGTCGGCCGCACATGCTCGCGCCGCCACGCTGCTCGAATCGGGCGACGTCATCGAAACGTACGCCTGCATTTCGGCGCAGAACTTCAGCATCCCGATGCCGCCGTGCAAAATCGACCTGAAACTAAAGGACGGCGACACGATCAAAGTGGGCAACCAGAAGCTGCAAGTCTGGCACACGCCGGGCCACACGCAGGGCCAACTGAGCTTCAAGATGGGCAACCTGCTGTTCAGCGGCGACAACATCTATCAAGACTCGTGCGTCGGCGTGATCGACGCCCACCACGGCTCCAATTTGCCCGACTACATAACGTCGCTCAAGCGGATACTCCACGACGATTCGGAGTTCTTGCTCCCGAGCCACGGACCGATGTTCCGCCGCGATCCCGCGATTATTCAGAAGGCAATCGACCGCCTCACGCAGTATCAATTCCTCGCGGACTTCGGCACCTGCGCCGTCAGTTGGCCGCTCCAAGAAGAGTGGGAAAAAGCGATCAACGAAGGCCGAATGCCGGATCTCAATTAGCCGCAACGCGCAGGCTACTTCCAGAGCGGCACATCATTCGCAGTGCGGGATGTCGCCTCGCTAGACCAACTAAACCGAGGCAAAATGGGGCAATTTTGCTCGGTTCAATTGGAATCGCGCAACTGCCAGATTCTCGGATTACGGGAAGTGTGGAACACCGACAACACCACGATTGCGTCGGATCGTTCGCGGTAATAAATGCAATATGGAAAGCCTTTGACGACGGCTTTACGAATATCTCTCAGCACGATCCCGTGCATCTTTGGCTGAACGGCGATTCGCTCGAACACACGTTGGACGGCTGCTGTAAACGCCACGCCTAACCCACTGCGGCACGGTTCAAAACCCGGTTGCAGTTTTGCCAAATAAGACCACTAAAAATTTGGTTCCGGCGTGATTGGAATTGGGCGAAATCGGACGTAAGTCGT
>JAYVQG010000288.1:0-5115 GCA_043757025.1 Limnoglobus sp. | reverse complement strand
GGCGACGGCAGCTTCCTCATGAACATTCAGGAACTGGCGACTTGCCACACCGAAAAGATCGCCGCGAAGGTGATGATTCTGAACAATCAGCACCTCGGGATGGTGATGCAATGGGAAGATCGCTTCTTCGGTAGCAACCGCGCCCAGACGTATCTCGGTGCGGGCGACGACGTGGAACCGTACCCGGACTTCGTAGCGATTGCCAAGGGTTTCGGCGTCAAAGGCAAGGGCGTTTGGGACAAGAGCGACCTCGACGAAGCGCTGATCGAGATGATCGAATCCGACGGCGCATTCGTGCTCGACGTCCACGTGCCACACCAGGAACACGTGCTGCCCATGATCCCAAGCGGCATGACCGTCAAGGACATCATCAAGGCCTAACGCGCGCCACCGCGACTTCATTCGGACGAAGCGCTGATCGAGATGATCGAATCCGACGGCGCATTCGTGCTCGACGTCCACGTGCCGCACCAGGAACACGTGCTGCCCATGATCCCAAGCGGCATGACCGTCAAGGACATCATCAAGGCCTAACGCGCGCCACCGCGACTTCATTCGTCGGTTTCGTACTCGATAGCGATTGCACGTAATGGATGAGGTCCAGCACTTCGTTTGCCTTCAGCGTGGCAGCGGACGCAGGCATTGGCGTGCCGGGGATGCCGAGCATGATCCGCGCATAAAGGTTTCGCGAGTCGCCGCCCGCCTTGAAGACGCCGCGCGTGAGGTTGCGCGGGCGGTTCGGCGTACCGTCTTCGTTCTTCAAATCCTTCACCTGTGGGCCGTCGCCCTGTCCCGTTAGGCCGTGGCACGCCGCACAGACTTTCATGTACGCTTCGCGGCCACGACTCGTCGATTCCGGCGTGGCGAGTGGAAAGTGGTCCGGTATGCCGAGCGACTTACCGGGCAGCGATTCGAGGTCCGCCGTCATGCTCGTTGTGGGATAGAGCTTCACGAACTCCTTCATAAATTCCTCCTGTTTCAGCGGCTCACCCGCTTCTTCGCTGGCATCTTTCCAAGCCTTGGCTTTGAACCGCTCGAACAGCCCGCCGCGCGTCAGTTGCCGAACGTGATCGACGATTGCCAGATGCTCGCCCTCGTTCAAGTTGGCGAACGAAGGCATCGCCGAGCCGGGCAGTCCGTGCTTCAAAACGTGGACGATGTCGGCATCGGACGGGATCGGAATGCCTTTGTCCGAAGGGAATGTGGTCGCGAATTTGTACTTATCCATGCCGAAATAGCGAGCGCGCGGTTCGAGGAGTGTGACGCCCTTGCCATCGCCGCGTTCGCCGTGGCACCCCGCACAATTGTTCACGTATAACGTGCGGCCATCGTGGGCGACCGCCACTTCGACCGTAGGCTTTTCCGAGTTCAAAACCGCATGGACGGTACGACCGCCGCCGAACCACGCGGCCAGCAGAATCAACGGCGCACCGCCGACGAGCGCCGTCCGAAACCGCGACAGCCGCCGATTGAGTCCCGACGATGGAGAGTGCGATTTAGACATATGAGCCTCTGAAACCTCGTTCATTTTGCCTACATGAATTACCGAAATCGCCCACGGGAATCAACCGCAGCGATGTCGAACTCGGTGAGCGGAACCCGAATCGACTTGTGCGAACGCTGGGCATAGGGTAGGTATTTCTATTACTGTGTGTGAATCCGTCCGTTGGGAGCCGTGGAATGGCACTTTTGGAAGTCCGGGGGCTAGTCAAGCGATTCGGTTCGCGGACGGTCGTGAACGGCGTTTCGTTCGAGGTGAACCCCGGCGAAGTCGTCGGGTTACTCGGGCCGAACGGCGCGGGCAAGACCACGAGCTTTCGCATGTCCACGGGCCAAATTTCGCCGAACGATGGCACGGTTTTGTTCGACGGCAAAGACGTCACGCACCTGCCGATGTTCCGGCGCGCTCGCCTCGGTATGGGGTATTTGTCACAGGAACAAAGCATTTTTCGCAAATTGTCCGTGGAACAGAACCTAATCGCGATTCTGGAAGCCTTGCCCGTGAGCCGCACTCTGGGCCGCTCGCTGACGCGCAGCGAACGCTGGGAACGCACCGAAGAAGCGCTGACGCGATTCAACCTGTTGCACGTGCGAAAGACCAACGCCGCACGCTGTTCGGGCGGCGAGAAACGTCGGCTCGAAATCGCGCGATGCCTCGTTTGCGAACCGTTGCTGATTCTGCTCGACGAACCGTTCGCCGCCGTCGACCCGCTGACCACCGAAGACATTCGGCACAACATTCGCGAACTCGCCAACCAAGGCATCGGCATTCTCCTCACCGACCACAACGTCCGCGAAGTGCTGAAAATTACCGACCGCAGTTACCTGATTAAAGATGGGAAAGTCGTCGCGCACGGTACGCCGGAAGAAGTGAAACGGAACCCAGTTGCGATTCGCGAATACCTCGGCAACACGTTCGCAGACGACCCGATTCCGCTTTCGGTGCTGATGCCGAACGAGGTGCCGACGCAGTACCGTTCGTCGGTGTTGCCGGTGCCGGCGCGCATCGTGCCGCCCGCGCCGTCGCCCGAGATCGTGCCGCCGAACGCGGTGTTCAGCTTATATCTGCCATCGAACGCCGAAACGGATAGTGACGACGAACCGCCGAAGCCACCGACGCCGAACAGCGGGCTGCCATTAGCCAGCAAACCGACGACGATCTTGAACCCGCCGATGGTCGGCACGACGACGCAAAGCCCGTTGGCCGCGCCGATCCGCGATGAGGATACCTCGGCCGGGCAGTTCAGTTCGAGCGCGCAGCAGATGATCGATTACGAGAAGATGCGCCGATTCGTCGATCGGCTAAAAGACAAAGACAATTGGTCGGACGCTTGGCACGAACTCGCGAAGCGCGGGCTGGACGCATTGCCGGTGCTGCTCGATGCGCTCGAACGGCGCGACCTCGATACCCGCCATGTCTCGTATCGCTTGCTCGAACAAATCACCGGCGAAACGCTCGCATTCCAGGCCGACGCACCCGAAGAAACTCGCATGAGGCAAGTCGCATACTTGCGTGCAAAGTGGGACCGCCGGAAGTCGGCGTAGCGAACTGGTTTCACTTCGTGAAGCGGATGCAGCCGACATCTTCCTTCGGAAGCGCGTCGAGCGTGGCCTTGTGGGTTTCGATCCACTCGGCGAGGAATCGACTCGGTCCATCGTCGCTAGGATTTTTCGCCAGCAGTCGTTGTGCTTCGCGCCAGTTGCCGCTTTCAAATGCGACTCGCGCTTTACGATAGTTCTCGAGCACCGACCATGCGGGTTTCTCCGCGCTATCGGGAAAGATTTCGTAGATGCGAATCGGCTCGGTAAATCCCGCAGGTATGACGCGCGCGAGTTCACGGTAGCCGATGTCGGTTTCCAACGTCTCGGACAATTTTTCCTCGAGTACGGCGCGATCCGCCAACACGCGGACACCGAAGGCTTTGGTCATCGATTCGAGCCGCGAAGACAGATTCACCGTGGGTCCGAAGACATCGACTTTGTGCATGTCGAAGTTGCCCATGCGACCGACGATGGCGGGTCCGTGGGCGATGCCGATGCCGAAGCCCAGACTGCCGACGCGATTGCCGCGTGCGAGCGTGTGCTGAAAGCCTTCGTGGATGGCGCGTGCGGCACGGATTGCGCGGGCGCGTTGATCCGGATACAGGTTGGGCCAGCCCCAGAAGCCCATAACGGCATCGCCGATCAGCCCGCCGATCACGCCGTCTTGCGCGACGATTGCGCGGCTCATTAACTCGAGCGCTTGAAGAACGACGCCGCTCCATTGCTGCTGCAAGTCATCGCTGGGGTCGGATAGGCTACACGAACCGCGAATGTCGCAAAACAGCACCGTCACGGTTCGTTCGACGGGTGCGAGGAGTTCGTCGAAATTCGGCTTGTCGACGAGCGGCCGCACTGGCTTCGGCAAGAATTTGAGAAGCGCGCGATAGCGGGTGTTCGTCTCGCGCAGGTCGGTCAGCGAGCGATAGACTTCGGCGAACAGTGCCGCGACTTGCCTCGCTTGGGGAAGCGTACTGCTGCCGCCGCCACCCGAGAGATAAATCGCGCGGCGGGCATCGCCTTGGCGCGTCGATCGAATCGGGGCACACACCGCCCAGTCGATGTGCGCGACCGACGTAAAACCCGATTCCGACGATGCTTGACGCGAATACTCGACGACATCCTGCGTTTCGAGTGCGGTGCGTACGGCGGTGTTGCTGAAGCTGAACACTAATGGATCGCACGCTTCAAACTGAATCTCGCTATTGGTGCGGAGTACCACGACGCCCATCTCGGCCGCCGTGGGGAACGCGACCCGCATCCCGTGGACGAACTGCGCGTGAAATTGTTCGTCGACGTCCGAAGGCCGAAATTTGGACACGACTTCGGTCAAGCCATTGATGAGAACATCTTCGAGCGAACCGGTTCCTTGCCGGGCCGATTCGATCGACTGCGTGGCATATTCGCGTTCGGTTTCGGCCAATGTAAACGTGAACGGCCCGATCTGAAATGCCTGATCCGGCTCCAATTCGAGCACGTCGCTCGTCTGTTTATTCGGGCCGGTAATTCGGTTCGACGGTCGCCTCGGCGACGTGCGAATCTCGACCTTCATCCGCGATCGGCCCGGTAGCCACGTGACCGTGGCATGTCGCCAACTGATCGCGCGAACCGAATCGTCCGGGAGGGATGAGAGTACCCCATCGAACACTTCGCGGTCGGAAAGCGACCGATCATTTTTGTCGTTGAGTGCGGCCCCCGCCCGCCCGATTGTGATCTTCCGATTCGCCGGTAGTGGGTACTTCCACAAGATGACCGGTTCGCCATCGTCGTCTTGCGGCAGGTAACGTGCGACGAGAACAGCCATCGAACGAACTCCTGTAGAGAGGGCGCAATCGTGCCAGCCCGCTGCGCAAGTTTTGAAGTTGCGCTAAATCGCAGTATGCCCAGGGGTACGACGAAGCGTCTAACCCTGGGCTACAGGATTTAACCCCGTTGGGGTAAGAACTGGCTATGTATTTACCCCAACGGGGTTCGATCTTTTGGCCTGGTTTCAATTGCGGCGATTTTGGGTAGCAGGGAATGATTCCACCACTTACCCACCCACCCATCCCTGGAATCATTCCCGATTTCGGAATC
>JAYVQG010000287.1:0-5126 GCA_043757025.1 Limnoglobus sp. | reverse complement strand
GCCACACTCCCACAAGTCGAACGAGTCACTCCCGTCGATACGCAGGTCGAAACGAGAACGATCGTCGAGTAACCGGCGCAGGGAAGAGATTACACCCTGTTCCGACGGCATCGCACATTCATCTTAACTTCAAAATTCCTTCGCACATCTCACACGTTCCAAACCTAATTATAATATCTGCAAACAATGTCATACATGACATCGTACGACATTCATCGAACATTGAGGTGCAATATGACTGAACACTATACGTGCTGTCGGCTCGCGGTCATCGGCGCGATCTTTGCCCTTTCCGGTTGCGGCGGCGACAACCGTCAGCAAAAGACTTTTGCCGTTCGCGGTCGCGTCGTACTCGATGGCAAACCGTTCAAAGGGGCGTTCGTGGCGCTCATCCCCAAAGATGCGAGCAAGTTCGTCATGAACGAACGGCCACAAGCGACGACCGACGAAGATGGCCAATTTCAGTTCTCGACTTACGCGACCTCCGACGGTGCTCCGGCGGGCGATTATTGGGTCGGCATCGATTCCCCCGGCGTGGCGGTGGACGACGGAAGCGATCAAGCCGACCGCACGAAACGCCCTGGAATTCCAGTGAAATACAACTTGCCACAAAAATCGGGCATCGAAGTCACGGTCGTGGCGAGTGCAAATGAACTCGCACCGTTCGAACTGACGACCGCGAAGAAGTAATTCGTTCCGAGTTTCTTATTAGGAGTATCTCATGCGTATGCGACGTGGTGCGTTCACCCTCATCGAACTGCTCGTGGTGATTGCGATCATCGCGATTCTGATCGGCTTGCTCTTGCCCGCCGTGCAAAAGGTCCGCGAAGCGGCCGCTCGAAGTACCTGCCAAAACAACCTCAAACAAATCGGGTTGGCCACCCACAACTACGAGAGCGCGTACCGCTTCTTGCCACCGGCCCGCGTCGATACGCAGTGCGGCGTTCTCGCCGCCGAAGTCGGCGTCACCGCGCCCAACGTTTCCCACTGTTTCTTCACGTTCATTCTGCCCTACATGGAGCAGGAAAATGTGTTCCGCTTATACAATACCAATCTCACTTGGTCCAACGCCGGCAATCAACCCGCCACCACTAACATCATCAAAAACTACATCTGTCCATCCAGCCCCGTTACGGACAAGATCGACAAGGGCAACCTGACCGGTGCCGCGCCGACGCGCCTCGCCGCCGTGACCGATTACGGAGTCGTGAACGGGATCAACCGCCGGTTGTTCACGGGCGTATTCGCCCCACCGAACAACCTCGTCGATCCGACTCCTGGCGTGGCCGCCACCGCCGGTGCCACCGACTCCTTTCAGTACAACGGCGCACTGTTGCCGATCGGTGCGATCTCGTCGTTCTCGACGGCTTGTTCGCCTGCGTTTTACAACTCGAAACCGTTCGTCGCGATGACGAGCGTCACCGATGGCCTCTCGAACACGGTACTGATTACGGAAGATGCGGGCCGACCCGTTCGCTACGTGCGATCCGCAACGCAAGGCACGACCTTCACGACCGGTGCGGCTTGGTCCGACCCCGACAACGAATATTGGGTCGACGGCTTTACCACCGATGGCTTGACCTCGGGTGGCCCGTGTTGGACGAACTGCAATAACAACAACGAAGCCTACAGCTTCCACACGGGCGGGAACATGTGCCTCTTCGGCGACGGCAGCGTGCGCTTCCTTCGCGACAGTCTGACCATTCGCGTTTTTGCACAGATGGTCAGCAAATCGCAGGGCGAAGTGTACAGCGAGTAAGTCCGCGTATAGGTACGGAAGTCCTCTCACTGCTCATTTCTGTATGAGGAGCGAGAGGATTTTTGCGTTCGTCGCGTTGTCGAACTGGATCGTTGAAACGAGCGATGGTTGGCGAAATGAAGTTCTCGAGGACGGCGAACGGACGACGGCCTGGATCGTCGATTATACTTCTCGCGGTCGGAAATAAAACGTTTTCAGTCTCACAATCGATTCCCGTTAGCCCGACGCGCAAGCGCGCAAGCGAGGGATTATTATCGTTTTTGCAATGTCGTGCCTTCTCGCGGGTTCGCCTCGCTTGCGCGTCGGGCTAACAAGAAAATGCTTTCTGCGAACGGTTTGTAGTCCGGTTTCGTAACATTACGGGGCGGCTGTTCATTTGCCCCAAACTCACCGGTTTCTGCCGTGATTGCACAAATACTCGACTTCATCCTGACGTTTCAGTCGATCCTCTGGGAAGCGTTGCCGTTCATCGTGCTGGGTGCGCTGGTTGCGGGGGTGCTCGAAGAGCTTTTGCCGCAGCAGATGGTGACGCGGTTTATGCCGAAGGGCGCACTGCCTGCGGTGGTAATCGGCGGGCTGCTCGGGCTGGTGTTCCCGATGTGCGAATGCGGCATCGTCGTCGTGATGCGGCGATTGCTTCGCAAAGGCGTGCCGCTATCGTGCTGCATCACGTATATGCTCGCTGGCCCGATCGTGAACCTCGTCGTGCTGCTCAGCACCTACGTGGCATTCGATCGCCACAAAATTGGCTGGGACATGGTGATTTTGCGGGCGGGGATGGGCTTCGTCGTCGCGACGATCACCGGGTTAATCGTGAATGGGTACTACCGCAAACACGGCTCGAAACTGCTCACTTCGCTGGCGGCTCCGCGATCTTCGACTCTGCCGATGGCGGACGACGACGAGGAAAAAATCGCAGACAAACCGAAGCCGCTGATGAAGCGTCTGGCGAACATCTCTTCGACCGCGCTCCACGACTTCATGGATATCACGGTGTTCCTGATCCTCGGTGCGATCCTTGCCGCGATCATTAAAATGATGATCGAGCCGGGCGAAATCGAACGCATCTCGAACGAACAGCCGTACCTCGCGATCCCGCTGATGATGCTTATGGCCGTGCTGATGTGCTTGTGCAGCGAAGCCGATGCGTTCGTTGCGGCGAGTTTCACGAAGATGCAACTCTCGGCTAAACTCGCGTTCCTCGTACTCGGGCCGATGCTCGATCTGAAACTTCTGTTAATGTACACGCGGGTATTTAAGACGAAGCTGATTCTCGTGATCGTGACGTGCGTCGTCGTACAAGTCGGCATTTACTCGATGCTGGTCCACACGATCTACGCACCGAAGCTACCCAGCACCGCGGCCGTCGTAGCGAAGTAAATTCCGTTTCCACCGGAGCAAAATCATGGCCATCGAACTGAACCAACACGATCATGGCGGCCACACCCACTCGCACGATCACGATCATGCGCACGATCACGGCGATGAGAATCTCGAAAACCTCTTCACCATCGGGATCTGCGGTTCGTTCAGCGTGGTGGCGATCATCCTCGGTGGGATGAGCGTCGTGATGCAACGTAAGGGGATGCTGAGCTATATCCTTGCGGAGCCGTTTCACGTCTGGGTGCTGATTAGCGGGTCGGTGTTGTTGCTGCTGACTGCGATCCGGGCGATTGCACTTTGGCAAACGACGGGGGCACACACGCACGCCCACCACGATCACGACCACGGGCACGTTCACGATGAAAATTGCAAGCACGAGCCGGCGAAAGCGGCGAGCCACGATCACTCGCACGACGACCACGAACATGGCGGGGTGTTCTGGCGGGCGATCGTGCTGATGTTCCCCGTTGTGCTGTTTTTCTTGGGGTTGCCGAACCAGAGCTTCAGCGCCGCCGGTGCGGATCGGCTTCTGGGCAACGACGCAGGAATCGGCGCAGTTAAAGAAGTGGCCGACAAAGAAGGTGGCGGCCGCTTCGATTTCGCCGCACTCAGCGACTCCGCAAGTGACGCGGATAAACGCGAGGCACTGCAAGGACAGACGGTGACGATCAAAGGCCAACTTCGCCGCGTGGGCGACCGGGAATGCACGCTCTACCGGCTCAAGATGACCTGCTGCGCCGCCGACACGATCCCACTGAAAGCGCGCATTATCACCGATGCCTCGTTGAACTCGTTCAAAGATCACAGTTGGGTCGAAGTCACGGGTAAGCTCCAGTTCGTACAAGTGCCTGGACAACTCGAATTCATTCCGCTCATCCGCGCCGAACTCAAGAACATCAAGGGTGCGACAGCCGAGTAATGCAACGCGATTATCGCGAAAAGTGACAGGTCCAATTCTCGCCATCTCGCAGCAGCACGGCACGGCCACAGAAAATGTGGCCGTGCAACTGGATTTCCAGTCGATTTAAGCGGTCGTCGTTCCACTCGAATGTGCCGTCATCCCAGCGTTTTACAGACCCGCGCCCGCCAGAAACGGGGCCTTCGTAATCCAAGTAAATCGACCGATGATCGGGCATCGCTTCGGCAGCCACTACCGTGCCGATGGCCGGTTCGGAACGCAATCGCCACGACCGCAGCGACGCACCCGCTTCGAGGAGTAAGTCCCAGTGAAGCGTCGGCCAGTCGTGTTCGAGGATGACAAATCGCGGCATGGTTGAGTTTTACATAATCCCCGAACCGAAACTGTCTTCGCGGATGCTGACGGGGGTTTCGCTGTTGCTGAGGTGGTTGCCTCGGCTGGCGGGTTGGTGCGGTCCGTGGGTTTTGTACCCGAGCGGCTTACCCATTTCTTGCAAGTTTGCGGGCACCTCGTCGTCGAAGTCGAACTCGTCGTACCGGCAGATGTAGCCGGGTTGCTTGGAGCGTTCGCGTTCGTCGATGAATGCCTTCGCGATCGCATTCTGAATATGTTCTCGCGCCCCGCTATGAATCGGGTGCGCGATGTCCGCGTGCAACTTCGCGCGACCGTCGGGGACTTCCTTCGTCGCCCGCGCTTCGTCGAGTTTCCGGCCGCAGTTGTTGCAGAAACGCGAACGCAGGTGGTTCTTGCAACCGCAATGCGTACACCGATCCGTCAGTTTGCGGCTGGGCATTGCCACGAACATGCCGCGAGTCCCTTCGATGATTTTCAGATCCCGAACGACGAAGGCGTTGTCGAAGGTCACCGAACAGAACGCGAGCAGGCGCTCGTTGTTCTCTTCGCACAACTTGATGCGTACTTCCGTGATTTGCACCGTCGTTCTCCTCTGATGTGATGTCTGAATTAATGGCCTGGTTTCAATTGCGGCGATTTTGGGTAGCAGGGAATGATTCCACCACTTACCCACCCACCCATCCCTGGAATCATTCCCGATTTCGGAATCAA
>JAYVQG010000286.1:0-20015 GCA_043757025.1 Limnoglobus sp. | reverse complement strand
TCGCCACTTGCGCCGATTCTCGAATCGACCCCTTTCGACACAACCTGCAACAAGATTTCGAGTTGTGGCTTACGGAACAGCGAAAGACGATCGAAAAGCCGCGATTTCGGGTCGCAAAAACCGAAAAAACACCCCAAAAACCGGTTTTGGGGCGTCCGCAATTGCGACTTACGTCGATAATTCTGGCCCGTTACGGGAAGATGAACGCGGTGCCAGTGAGGACGACGGCTTCGGTGAGCGTGCCGCCCGCCGTGAAACCGGGCGGGTACAAGTAGTACGGAGTCGGGCTGCCCGGCATGCACTTGCCGCTGCTGACGTCGTAGCGGTTCTTCAAGAAGCCACTCGCCACGTTGTGCGGCAAAAACAGGACATCTTTGCAAAAATACCCCGCCGAGATCAACGATTGCACGGGGCCGGCATCCCACCCCGATCGCTCGGAATTCACTTCTTCAAAGTACAAGCGGCGGTGAACGACGTAGTTCGGCTCGACCAAGATTTGGATCGGCGAATACGAATTGACGCGTGAGACGTACACCACGTTGCCGCTCTTGAGCGGTGCCTGCGCAGGGAACTTCTCGTCGGGCTTCTTGAGTTCTTTGAGGATTCTCGAATCGAGTTCCTTATCCGAAATGAGCCGAAACACGTCGTCGCGGTTCGGCAATCCGGAGAGATCGGACGTGGGCTTTTCCTTCGGTTTGTCGGTGACCGATGGCTTTGTATCCAGCTCTTTCGGCGACACTTCTGCGGCGATCGGCAACCGCACGACCGTAGGCGTAGCACCGAGCGGCAGCGTCGGCGAGCTGTCTACCGAAGGCTTTTGGTAAGTGACGGTCTTCGGTTCAAATGCGATTCGCGTGGGTATCGGCGCGACGGCGGGCGCGGCACCGAATGGCATTGTCGGCGAGCTGTCTCCCGCAGACTTTTGGTAAGTGACGGTCTTCGGTTCAAATGCGGGTCGCGTGGGAATTGGCGCGATGGACGCGGGCGGTTTCATCGAGGGGATCGTCTGAATTGGTGCGGGATTCGCGTTCGCCGGTGGCTGTTGTGGGAACGGTGCCCACTGCGTTGTTGCGGGCATGCCCGGAACAATTGCGGGCATCGGCAGTGGTAGCGGTGTCGGTGCGGCGACGGGTTGCTGTCCGTTCGCCAATACCGTTATCCCGAGCCAGACGGCGAAGCTAATCGCCATCCGAGCCGGAGTAATCGGAGACACTGTAATTCGGCGCTTCCTGCGTGATAGCGATGTCATGTGGATGACCCTCCTGCACGGAGGCCCCACTCACTTGAATGAAGCGGGCCTTCGTTCGTAGTTCTTCGAGCGTTCGCGATCCGACGTAACCCATCCCCGAGCGGATGCCGCCGACCATTTGAAACACGAATGGTGCGAGCGGCCCCTTGTACGGTACACGTCCTTCGACGCCTTCGGGCACCAGCTTGCCGTTCGGCGTGGACGCCCCTTGGTGGTAGCGGTCTGCCGAACCGGCTTGCATTGCCGAGATCGAACCCATGCCGCGGTAGGACTTAAAGCTCCGACCGCGAAACAGGATCATCTGCCCCGGACTTTCGGCGAGGCCGGCAAACAGCCCGCCGAGCATCACCGAATGGGCACCGGCGGCCAGTGCCTTCGTAATATCGCCCGAATACCGGATGCCACCATCGGCGATCACCGGAATGTTCGTGCCGCGCAAGCCTTGTACCGCGTTGCCGATCGCCGACATCTGCGGCACGCCGACCCCGGAGACGATTCGCGTCGTGCAGATCGACCCAGGGCCGATTCCCACCTTCACCGCATCGGCACCCGCATCGGCGAGGGCTTTCGCCCCCTCAGCACTCGCTACGTTCCCGGCAATCACATCGATCGAATATCGTTTCTTCAACTCGCGGACGGTATCGATCACGTTCTTCGAGTGACCGTGCGCCGAGTCCACCACCAGCACATCGACCCCGGCCCGGATAAGCGAATCGGCCCGCTCGTAATCCAGGATCCCCATCGCCGCCCCGACCCGCAACCGGCCGCGACTGTCTTTGCAAGCCTGGGGGAAATTCTCGGCCTTGTCGATGTCCTTGATCGTGATTAACCCCTTCAGTCGGTATTCATCGTCTACGAGGAGCAGTTTCTCCACCTTTTTTTTGGTGAGGATCCGTTCGGCCTCAAGTAGCGTGGGCACTTCGGTAGCCGTTACGACCGCCGTTACGAGGTTTTCCTTCGTCATCACCTCGGAGAGTTTCTGGTTGTTGTCGCCGAGAAATTTCAGATCGCGCCGCGTGAGAATGCCCTTCAAATAGCCATCGACCGTGATCGGCACGCCGCTGATGTGGTGCTGTTCCATGATCCGCCGCGCGGTGCCGACGGTTTCATCGGGTGGCAGCGTGATCGGATCGGTGATGATGCCGTTCTCGGATCGCTTCACCTTGTCGACTTCGCGGGTTTGCATCACCACCGACAGGTTTTTGTGGATGATGCCCATGCCGCCTTCCTGGGCCAGCGCGATCGCAAGTTCGCTTTCGGTGACGGTGTCCATCGGCGACGACAGGATCGGGATGTTGAGACGAATGTTCCGCGTGAGGTGCGTGCGAACGTCGACGTCCTTCGGCACGACTTCGCTGTAGCCCGGTTCGAGCAGAACGTCGTCGAAGGTGATTCCCTTATACGAGATGCGGTCTTGCATATCCGGCCCCTCTGCGTCGTGGATGGGTCACTGCAACGATAACAATCGGTATGCGCAAAAAGCCCGCGAACTGTGCAGTCCGCAGGCTTTCGTTCGTTTCAAATCGTCGTTCGATCAAGCGACGGTGGCCGGCACTTCGATCGGCTTGACGTTGACCTTCCGGCCCTGGTTGCTGAAGTAGACCGTACCGTGTGCCATCGCGAACAGCGTGTCGTTCTTGGCGCGCTTCACGTTGGCACCGGGGTGCCATTTCGTGCCGCACTGGAGAACGATGATCGCGCCAATCGTGACGCTTTCGCCCGCATACTTCTTGATGCCTCGGCGCTTGGAGTTCGAATCGCGACCGTTTCGTACAGAGCCTTGGCCCTTTTTATGTGCCATAACCAGTGGCCTCCCGTCGTGGGTGCAGAATATCTCTTGGATAGCGCATTCTAGGAATCGAGCGTTCGGGGTCAACCCGGAATTCGTTTTCGCCGTTCAGAATCGACGTAAGTCACAATTGCGGACGTTCTAAAACCGGTTTTTTGCCATTTTCGCGTCCCAAAATGCCACTTTTTGATCGCAAATCGCCGATCGGTTTCGATGGGTTTTCCCGCAACTCGAACGAATGTCGTGGGTTACGCCGATGGTCATTCGATTGGCAATCGCCGTAAGTACCGACCGAAAATCGACCGAGTGCGACACAAAATCGACCGACCACGACACGAAATCGACCGGACGCGACATTCTCACGACACTTCGAGACACTTTCACGACACTTCGCGCACGTCATGAATTCCGACTTACGTCGGATCGCCTCCGATTTTTTGACTATCGCAATTCATGAGGGTGCGACCAACTCAAAGCAGTCAAAGCCCACGGACGAACGTCCGCAGCGGGCGTTTGGTCGTCATCGACCTGGGCCACCACCGCAACCCCATCTACTTGATAAACTCAAGCGTGGGCAACTTCTACACTACGCTCGCTTACTTTTTGGACTGGAGCGAGAAAACTAGCGGCAATCCCGCAGAAACGGCCCGTCTCCGCGACGCCCTCAACCAGCAACGCTGCATCCCCCCGGAAGAGTTGAAGCCGTTTTGGATGGACTTCGTGGACTTCACGCTCGACGGCGACCCGATCCACTTCGGCGTCGCGTTGGGGGCGCAAGGACGCCTCCGCCCCAGGAACTTACCCTGGCGGTGAGCGGTAACCCACACTCATCATTCACTTTGTAATGTTCATTCTCGAAAACCCGGCGAGCGGCACGGCGTAAGCGTGCCGTGGGAACCTCTGCGGCTACCACGGCACGCTTACGCCATGCCGCTTGCCGGGCGCATGTTTATGCGTAAAGTGAACTTATAGCCACTTTCAAATTTGCCTTCCTTTTTTGCAATTACTCCCACTATTCTTGGCGAGCGGGGGTGTAAGCACCCTGATCCAGCCACTGTCATGCGCAATTATAGGGATGGAGATTGTCTCATTGAATTGACATTGCTTCCGACACGGGAAGAATCAGGGTGCTTACGCACCCCGCTCGCCTATGAGTCGTGCTTCGCACGACGCGGACGATTAGCAAAACATTTGTCGCTGTGTACAGAATTCATGGGTATCCACTTCGCGTTCTCTGCGTGCTCTGCGGTTAAAATTCTTTCCTCGATATACGGCTGATATGGCTTTATCGGGTGTGAAACACCGTGGGCAAAAAACCAACAATCGCGTTTGTCGGTCGCCCTTTAACTACTCACCGGCCCATGCGGTCACAGGAGATTTTCCGTCCAAACAGTTCGTCCCGACGGCATGGGAATCTCGTCAATACATCAAAGATACGCGGAATGAAAGATAGACACTATTCTGCACGTCGACGCGATTTCGGCCACCGAGTGAGAAACCTTGGTTCTCGACGAAGTAGCGGTTGAAGGCGTAGCCACCGATCAATTCTGCGCGTGCATTGGGGTGAATCGACCACAGTAGCCCGGTCTCAAGGCGTTTTTCGAACCAGTTGAACAAGTCGTTCGAATTGGAGCGATCCGCCCGTAGCCACGATTGATTGTGCCACACCGCTGCTGTGTACCATTTGAGTTTATCCTTTATAGCCACCGTCGATTGCGCGCGAACATTGGTCAGCAAGTGATACGAAACATCGAGGTTCCAACCTTTTTTCGGCGTGAGGGTGAGATACGAGAATGGCAGGCCTAACACGCCGGAGAAGGTATCGCTCGGGTTGAACTCGTAGCCGACACCCGGAATGGGATAGTTACCGCCCGCCTGGCTGTTCGTTTCGAGGAAGATCGTGAACAACCATGCGTTGCGTTCGCCTGTGGGAACGCGCAGAAATCCGCTCGAATAGTAAACCATTTCCCGCGTACTTTGGAATGGCCGATCGCTGGCGCTACCCGCGCTCAAACTGGCGGCAAAACTCCAACCGTTCGCGAGTAACTTGTAGTACGTTCCGCCCAACTGGACTTCGGTGAAGTGGTTCGGGAAGCGCACGCGGTCATCTGGGAGAATCGCATTCGTTCGCACGGCTAAATTTTGCAAAAGCACATCGGCAACGAAACCCTGTTTGTCGTCGGACCATACCGGTATCGGCACCTTGAGCAGGTAGTTGGCGTAGCCCAAATGGGCCGGTTGACCCCGCACGGATTGGTTCGGGTAATGACTCGAATCGAGGCCATCACGGCCATCACTGCGCGCCAAAAGATCGAACGCCGCAGGGTACGCGCCCGCTTGTGCAGCGCGACGAGTCGGCTCGGCATCGCTCGGTTGCGCACACGTACGCGAACCGACCGAGCAAATGAGGAAAATTCCAAATGCGAGCCGCCAAGAAATCACTTCTTGATCTCGATCAGTTCGACGACAATTTTATGACCGTCCCACATCATCGCTTGCCGAATCGGCCGACCGCTGGCATCGAACCACCACTCGCTATCGATGTCTTTCCCCATGAGTTTGAAGCTCTGCCCCGCAATTTGTTGGTCTTTCACGCGGACGTTGCATGCGCCCAGGCTCGACAGTTTTGCGTCGGTCAACGTGCCATCTTCCGTATCGCATACCACTACGGATTGTTCTTTTCCTACGATCGTCGGCATCCGAAATCCATCGGACAGTAAGTACGGACCTTTCCCGGATCGTTCGCGATTATTCACGGTGAGCGTCCATGCCTCTTTTGCGACGACCGCATGGAATGCGTTCTTCTTGCCATCATCGTTCGTCTTCGCATCGACGCTAACGAGTTGACCTTTGTCCCACACTTCGCGCGATTGATGCGAATAGTGGAATGGAATGAGCAAAACGCGACCTTTCACATCGACCTTCGACGTGATGATTTCCTTGCCTTCCGCTGCGACCTCAAATTGAATGACGTAGCTACCCGATGCTTTCCCGCCAACTGTCACGGAGTACGTTCGTACTTCCGAATCGCCCGCGAACGCCTCGCCAACGAGCGCGAATAGGCAGAACGACGCGAAAATTAGTCGTTTGCGTGATATTAACGGCATTGTCTTGCCTAACATAGTTTGGCCTCAAGAATCTGCGTTGCCCAATTGTGAGAGCATTCTGCTACACCAGACTCCTGGCGAGTGTCAAGTGATTTCTTTGCGCCGCACGCAGTTCGCGGCATCTGGGGTTGCTGCGATACGCACAATCGCTATAAGTGTCTAATCAGCAAGACATGTAAAACTTTAGTAAATGCAGTTGTTTTTATCCGCCCAACGGAGTGGCCGACGCACCCCGATTTTTCGGAGCAATGGTACACATGCCTGAAATCGCCCTGAAGCCGAACAGCAACATTCTCATTACTGGCGTGACTGGTTTAATCGGTGGGGAGATTCTACGTTGCTTGCTGGATCGCGAACATCCCGGACAGATTTGGCCTCTGATTCGCGCAACGACCGAATCGCCGATGCACCGACTCGGCGTTCGATTTGCGAGAAGCCAAGATACGCGAGAAATCCCGTCGACGGTTCGTGCCGTAAATGGCGATATCCAGAAGCCCATATGGGGTATGAATGCGACGGACGCCAACACCATTCGCAACGATGTCGATGTCATCGTTCATAATGCAGCCGACACATCGTTCGTAGCACATCGTAATACGAGCGATACCAACGTCGAAAGCGTACGCCAATTGATCGACTTCGCGAAGGGCTGCCGTCGCAATCCGCTCGTCGTATATATGGGCACCGCTTCGAATGTGGGCGATATCAGCGGTTGCAGTGTGACGGAAGAAGATGGCTGCCGCGCCGAAAATCGCCACTACAACGAGTACACGCATTCCAAAGCGATTGCGGAGAATCTGCTCCGGGAAAGTGGCTTGCCCCTACTGACGTTGCGACCTTCGATCGTACTCAGCGCGGACCTCGCCGACGAGACATTTGCACGACAAATTCTCTGGTGCGCCCCACTCACCCGCGTGTTTCGCGCACTGCCACTGAACCCCGATGCCCGCCTCGACCTCGTCGATGTGGGGTTCGTTGCGGCTATGTCAGTGCGATTGATGGAACACACGAACCGAACGCACGATTGCTATCATTTGTCGGCAGGCAAAAATTACGCCATCACGCTCGGCGAACTCGGCACGTTGATCGATTTGCATTATGGGCGTCGACCGCTGAAGTTGATTTCCCCGTCCGCGTGGACTCAGTCGGACGAAGACAAATACGTGCGGACGGGCGTTCAGCGTCGCGTGTTCCGATCGCTACACCATTACCTGCCGTTTTTGAACATGGACGTGACTTACGAGAACGATCGGCTTCGCCAGGACGTCGGTTTCGAAGATGCCATCCCACAACCGGTCGTCAAGTACATTAACAAGCTGCTCGATATCATCCCAACGAAAGCCGCCATGAAGGAAGCCGCCGTTCCTTGATGTGCGAATCGTGTATTCGTCGATTTCATTTATACCAGAGCCACTGAGATGTTAGATATTTTCCTGCTCGCGGTCGCCATTGCGATGGAAGTCGCCGCGACGTGCTTGTTGAAGACATCGAACGGGCTGACGCGATTTTGGCCGAGCGTCGGCGTCGTCGTCGGATATCTCGCCGCATTTTTCTTGCTCGCGCTCGCATTGAAACGCCTGCCGGTAGGTCCGGTTTACGCCGTGTGGGCAGGGCTTGGCACGGCTGCCACTGCGATCATCGGCACCTGGTTGTACGGCGACCGCCTGCCCACAGCGGGTTGGATCGGCGTTGCGCTCATCGTACTCGGCGTCGTGTTGCTCGGGGCTTGCGCTACGCACGGCCCCGACGACATCGTTCCCGCGAACATCGACAATTGACGATCGTGTATGGCGGTACGCAAGGTACAGCTTGGGCGGACTCGCACCGCGGGTCCACTCGTTGCGCGTTCCCATAGTTCTGCCCTTCGCACTTCTGCCGGTTTCCCTTATCATTTCTGTTTCACACTGTATGCGAGGACGATATGGGCGAGCGTTATATTTTCAGTATGGAACACCTGACCAAGCAATACGGCAAGCGGGAAATCCTCAAGGATGTGAACCTGAACTTCTATCCGGGGGCGAAGATCGGCGTCATCGGCTCCAACGGGGCGGGGAAATCGACGCTACTTCGCATCCTCGCGCTCGAAGACAAAGATTTCATGGGCACCGCACGGGCCGAGACCGGCGCGACGATCGGGTACGTTCCACAAGAGCCACACCTGACGCCCAACACGACCGTGCTCGAAAACGTCGAAGAAGGCGTCGCACACATTCGCCAGCTGATTACGAAGTACGAACAAGTCAGCGAGAAGTTTGCCGACCCGAACGCGGACTTCGACAAACTCTCTGCCGAGATGGACCGCCTGCAACTGAAGATCGACGCCTCCGACGCTTACAACATCGACCGCCAACTCGAAATGGCGATGGACGCGATGCGGTTACCGCCGCCGGATCAGCCGGTGGATAACCTGTCTGGTGGCGAACGCCGTCGCGTGTTCTTGTGCAAGACGCTATTGCAAAGCCACGACATTTTGCTCCTCGACGAGCCGACGAACCACCTCGACGCAGAGTCGGTCGAGTGGCTCGAACGCACGCTTCAGAAGTACACCGGTGCGGTGATTTCCGTCACGCACGACCGGTACTTCCTCGATAACGTCGCCGACTGGATTCTCGAACTCGATCGCGGTCGCGGCATCCCGTGGCCGGGCAATTATTCGAGCTGGCTCGAACAGAAACGCAACCGCCTCAAGCTCGAAGAGAAGCACGAAAGCACGCGCCAGAAGCAACTGGAACGCGAACTCGAATGGTCGCGAATGGCCCCGCGCGCCCGGATGGCCAAGAGCAAAGCCCGCCTCGCCAACATCGAAAAATTGCAGGAACAGGTGATCGAAGATCGCGAAGACGACCTGCTGATTCAGATCCCACCGGGGCCGATGCTCGGTGACCTCGTCGTGCGTGCCGAAGGCGTGAAGAAAGCCTACGGCGATAAATTGCTGTTCGACGATCTCACGTTCAACCTGCCCAAGGGCGGCATCGTCGGTGTGATCGGGCCGAACGGCGCGGGCAAAACGACGCTGTTCCGGATGATCGTCGGCGACGAAACTCCCGACGGCGGCAAGCTGACGATCGGGCCAACCGTGAAGCCTGCGCACGTCGATCAGAACCGCGACGCACTGACCGCGAAGAATACGATCTTCGAGGAAATCACCGGCGGCACCGATTACATCATGCTCGGCAAACAGAAAGTCGCCAGCCGCGGCTATGTGGCACGCTTCAACTTCCGCGGCACAGATCAACAAAAGGTCGTCGGCACCTGTTCCGGCGGCGAGCGCAACCGCATTCACCTCGCGAAACTGCTCCGTAGCGGCGGAAACTTGCTATTACTCGACGAACCGACGAACGACCTCGACGTGGACACCTTGCGCGCACTCGAAGAAGCGCTCATCAACTACGGCGGCTGTGCCGTCGTGATCAGCCACGATCGCTGGTTCCTCGACCGCATCGCCACGCACATTCTGGCGTTCGAAGGGGATAGCAAAGTCGTTTGGTGCGAAGGGAACTTCCGCGTCTACGAGGAACAACGCCACGCCCGCCTAGGGGCCGAAGCCGACCAACCCCACCGCGTAAAGTACCGCAAGATGTCGTGACGCGGAGACACTTCACACTACAGCCCGAGCGACGCCACGAAACTGGCGAAGTCTGGGGCCATGATGACCCACTCGTTGGTCTTGCCGTAAGGCGACCACCGCAGCCGGATTACCCTCGGATTCGCCGCATTCTCGCGGTAGTCCAGTAGGATCGGGGCATCCGACCCGAGGCCGAAATCTCCGATATCTAGGGCCAAGTCGAAGTCGATGCCGTGTGGTGCAGTCGTCTCCCAAGTCCAGAACTGGTTGCCCGCGCTTCTCTGCCGAACCGTGTAGAACGGGGGAGGTAATAAGTAGAGCCACTGCTCTTCCGGGGCTAACGCCATCACCCGCTCCGGGGACGCGAGAGCTTTGATGTTCTGGGCATTCGCCTCCTTCTCATCACGGGGCCAACGACCGGCAACAAGCAATTCGTCGAGCAGCCGAGGAACCGCTAACATTCGCGTCTTCGCCATCTAAAAGTGATTTTGAAATTATGTTAGATTCCACAGGACAACCATCGCGGTGTCAAGCCACTTCTTCACGCGAAATGCGAAACGCGGAACTACTCGTCTTACAAATCGGTGCGGTAGCGGCCGGCGATGGCGTACTCGTAGCCGGTGTTTTGCACGCGCAGTAGGCGTACGAGAATTGCGGTGCCTTCGGCTTGGCCGCAGCCTTCAAACGCGGCGAACAAGTAACGCGAGGTCGGCTTGGCACCGGTGACGGCGCTGAGCCCACCGCTGGACAAATCGCGACAGCGACCGGGGATCGAAGCCAGAACCAAGCCATCGTCGGTGATCGGGTAGAACGTGACGGGGAATGTGGCCGAGATTCGCGGCGACTTGCGGCGATCTTCGACGTTGCGAAACAGGTGGCGCAGTTCGGAAATGAGGCGCGGAATCAGATCGAGCGACTCGCGGGCAAATGCGGCTTCGGGGGCACCGAACAGCGAACCCGTTGCCTCGACTTCGCCGCAACCCCCATGCCCAGTTGGCCAGCGCAACACGATTTCGAGGCCGCTGGCTTTCTTCCCAGAAATGCGTCCCCACATGCCCGTTGCGGGTGCGACTTTTCGCAGCACGAAGGTCGTTTTATCGATCGCTTCGTAGGCGTCGAACCAGCCGTCGTCGATCATCGGTTCGACTTTGAGGCCGACCACGTCGGGAACCATCGTCGTCGGGAAACGGCAAATCCACGTACCATCGGCGCGGCGGCCGACATCGCCGGGGATCTTCGGGGCGCGGCCACTACCGGCGGCGGCGGTCAGCACGGTGTCGATGAGTTGATCGGCCCAAACCGTCGATGGCGGGCTGTCGAAACCGAGTAAGCTCGATACCGTCACGACCGAGCGAATCGCGGGCAGTTGCACGAACTGTGCTTCGGGCGTCACGACCAAGTTGATCGGATCTTCGGCCAACGGCGACGGGCCGACTAACTTCGGCGCATACGCGGGCACGGTCTTCAACGGTGGCAATTCGGTCGATGGTCGGGCAGGTAGCGTTTGCGAATTGCCCGCGTATGGCTGCGGGGGCGTGCGGGTTGAGTTGTGAGGAGCCACCCAACCCGGCGGCAGCGTATCGACCGGCGTGCCGGTTTCCGCTGTCGGCATCCGGTCGAATCGCGTGCGGCCCGGCGTCACGAAATTCGTGTCGAAAACCTTCGTTTTGTTGGCTAACGACGGTTCGACGACATCGGTTTTCTGAACGCTAATCAACGATTGAATGAAACCGAGACACGACGCGAAACGTTCGTCGGGATTCTTGGACAAAGCGCGTAAGATCGACGACCGATCCGATGGTGGCAGATGCGACAAATCGGGCGTGCCCGACACGTGTGCAAGCATCATTTGCTGGGCGGTGCGTGCCGTGTACGGGAAATAACCCGTCAGCAGTTCGGCGTAAACGAGCGCGAGGCTATATTGATCCGAACGACCGTGAACCTGCCCGCGGAGCACTTCCGGCGCGACGTAGCGCGGCGTTAGGCCGCGGTTGAGCATCGGCGTCGCATCGCCCTTGGTCGAGAGACGGCAAACGAGGCCGTAGTCGCCGACTTTGGCGTGATCGCTGATGATGAACAGGTTCGCAGGCTTGATATCGAGGTGTTGAAGGCCGTACTTCCGCCCGATGTGGTCGAGCGCTTCGGCGGCGTCGATCAGGTAGCCGAGCAGTTCCGCACGCGGAATGCCGACCAGCCCCTGCGATTGACACTGCACGTAGCGATCTTGCAGGTGTGCATCGGCCAACTCCATGACCATCACGAGTTCGTGGCCGACGAGTTCGACGCGCTCGAGCGTCAGCAGAAACGGGTGGCGGATCGCTTTAATCGACTGAAACGCTTCGTACTCTTGTTCGAGCGAAGCTCCGGAACCGCTATCGGGGTCTGGGGCGACGAATTTCATCGCCTTCATCAGCCCGCCGGGCGCTTCGCACAGCCACACTTCGCCGAAACCGCCGCGCCCGAGCGGCTCGATGACCCGGTAGCCGGGTATCGGTTCGAGGCCCGCCTTGTTGGTGTAAGGCCGGTCGGTCGTAGTTACGAGTGACGACATAATGCCTGTCGAAAAACGGAGCGATAGATAATCCGCAATAGCAACTTACTTCAAAATCCCGCGCACGGTCGGCAGAACTGGCACGTCTGGCGAAATTGCGACGACGCGAGAGGCGCAATCGGCAGAATGTACAATTTGCGCGCGCTGACTCGTGGCCAGAATCGACGTAAGTGACAATTGCGGAGGCTCTAAAACCGGTTTTTCGGGTGTTTTTGCGTCTCAAAACGACACTTTTCGATCGCAAATCGCCGATCTTTCTCGAGTGTTTATGCCGTAACTCGAACTTTTGCTATAGGTTACGTCGATGGTCATTCGATTGGCAATCGCCGTAAGTACCGACCGAAAATCGACCGAGTGCGACAGTAAATCGACCGACCACGACACAAAATCGGCCGGCCGCGACATTCTCACGACACTTCGAGACACTTTCACGACACTTCGCGACACGTCGTAAATTCCGACTTACGCCGGATCGCCTGCGATTTTTTGACAGGCCGCATTCGTATGGGTGATAACGTAAACTGTAAAGATTCCATCGAGGACTCGCACGATGACCGCCATCCCCAAACGAAAACTCACTGAAGCCGAGTATCTCGCCATCGAGAATGCGGCGGAGTTCAAGAGCGAGTTTTGTAGCGGCGTGATGTACCCATTACACCACGATGGCCTCCGGGCGATGGCAGGTGCGAGGCCCGGTCACAACATCGTGAAAGAAAACTTGATCGTGCAGATCGGGATGCAACTCCTCGGCGGGCCGTGCCGCTCGTTCTCCAGCGATCAGCGCGTTCGCCTGACTGCCAGCGGCATGTACGCCTACCCGGACATCGTCATCGTCTGCGGAGCCGCACAGTACAGCGAGATCGACGAGAACTCGCTCGTCAATCCGCGTGCGATCATCGAAGTGTTGTCGCCTTCCACGGAAGCGTACGACCGCGGGTTCAAGTTCGCGCAGTATCAGTTGCAGCCGAGCATTCAGGAATACATCCTCGTTTCGCAAGAGTTATTGCGAATCGAGCGATACGTGCGGCAACCCGATAACAGTTGGTTGTTGACCGTGTTTACGGGCCCGGAACGACCATTCGCATTGGCCACCATGTCCGTAACCATACCGATGGCGGACATCTATCGCGATGTACAACTGAATGGGTGACGCGCACGCGCTTCGCAAAGCCTGCGCGTCGCGGCTAATTGAGAATCGCCGCATCTCGCCGAAATCGCAGTTCTCCCGACAATATCGAGATGGAAACGGTACACGTGAATTTGGGTAGCCGCTCGTACGACATTCGCTTTGCCAGCGAAGAGGCCGATGCGTTTGGCGAGTTCGTGCGATTATCGGTGCCGAAGGCGAAACTCGCGCTGGTGATCACCGATACGCACACTGTCGCGCATGGCGATGGGATTCGTGCCAAACTGGAAGAGGCGGGGGTGCGCACGGCCACGGTTGCGATACCGGCTGGGGAAGCCTCGAAATCGCTCGGCGAATATGCGCGGTTGCTCGATCGCTTGGCGGAGTTGCCTGCGGATCGCGATACGCTCGTGGTGGCGGTCGGCGGGGGGGTGGTCGGCGATTTGGCCGGTTTCGCGGCCGCGAGTTACAACCGTGGCTTGCCGTTGATTATGGTGCCGACGACGCTGCTTTCGATGGTCGATTCCTCCGTCGGCGGCAAAACGGGCATCAACCACGCCAAGGGAAAGAACCTGATCGGCGCGTTCCACCAACCGGCGGGCGTCTGGATCGATCCCACGTTTCTGGATACGCTCCCCGACCGCGAATATCGCAGCGGTCTCGCCGAAGTCGTGAAGTACGGCGTCATTCTCGATGCCGCGTTTTTCACTTGGATCGAAGCGAATGCCACCGCGATTCTCGCACGCGATGCCGTCGCCGTGGCGTATATGGTGGCGAAGTCGTGCCGCCTGAAAGCCGACGTCGTCGAGAACGACGAACGCGAAGAAACCGGCCTGCGTGCGGTGTTGAACTACGGGCACACCTTCGCTCACGCCTTCGAGACCGTCGGCGGGTACGGCAGTTGGTTGCACGGCGAAGCCGTCAGCGCCGGGATGGTCTGTGCGGCTCGGCTGAAATGCGGAGTGCGGAGTGCGGAATGCGGATTTGGTGAGGAAGAGTCGGAGCGTCAGTTGCGGTTGTTGCAGTTGTTTCAATTGCCGACGCGGCCGAAACCGGAGTGGGACATCGACGCGATGATCGGCGTGATGCGGCGCGACAAGAAAGCGGTTGCGGGCCAGTTGCGGTTCGTGCTGCCCACGCGAATGGGCCACGTCGAACTCGTCGATGGCATCTCGGAAGATTTGGTACGCGAGGTACTTCGCTTCGAGGTCGCTCGGGGTGGGCAATGAGATGCAACGGGACGGTTCAAAACCCGGTTGTGATCCGCCCAGTAAAAACTCTATCGCGTTGACGATGCCTTCACCGAATCCGTATCATCTCTCTTTCGATTCTGGCACTCGACGATTCCCGGAATGAACGACACCAAAGCGGCGTGCGATGTTTTACTGCGAGCGACGGCTCGTGCGCGATTGCTGCGAGGCAATACGATCCTGATCAAGCTCGGCGGCAGTGCGATGGAAGATCCCGTCGCGACGCGGGGCACGCTCGAATCGGTGGTGGCGTTACAAACTCTCGGTATCCGACTCATCCTCGTTCATGGCGGTGGCAAGCCGATCGATCGCGCGATGGCGTTGGCGGGGTTGGTCCCGAAGAAAGTCGCGGGTCGGCGTTACACCGACGATGCCACACTCGAGATCGTCGTGCGAACCTTGTGCGAAGAAATCAATCCTTCGATCGTGGCGACGATTCGCGAACTCGGTGGCCGTGCCGATGGCATCACCGCAAACGCGACGTTCCCGATTCGCGGCGAAACGCTGACACTCGATGGCGTCGATCTCGGCCACGTCGGCCAACCGACGCGCGTCGAAACGGCAGATTTGCAAGACAGAATTGCGAACGACCGCATTCCGGTTTTGCCATCGCTCGCGGTTCGCGATGATGGAAGATGGTTGAACGTGAATGCCGACACGATCGCCTCTGCCGTGGCGGGCGCACTGCGTGCCACGTCGACGATCTTCCTCACCGATACCCCCGGCGTGTTGCAAGATCGCAACGATCCTGATAGCCTGTTGGCTTGCCTTTCCGCTGCGGAATGTCGCGATCTCATTCTTCGTGGCATCATTGCGGGCGGGATGATCCCGAAGGTCGAGGCGTGCCTCAATGCCCTTCGCGAAGGTGCGGGCCGGGCCGTCATACTCGATGGCCGCAACCCGTATTCGCTGCTGAATGACTTCGTTTCGGATCGCCCGTGCGGCACCGAAATTGTCCCGTAGTTCCGACCCCGAGTGCAACCGACGCCCATGACCGCAACCGACACCGTATCGACGCAGGAAATCATCCGCATTGCCAAGGCGAACCTGATCGGGAACTACACCCGCTACCCGGTTTGTCTCGTCCGTGGCGAAGGTTCGTGGGTATGGGATGCCGAGGGGAACCGCTACCTGGACTTCTTCCCCGGCTGGGGCTGCGGCATTCTCGGCCACTGCCCGCCGCGCGTCGTCGCTGCCGTGCAAGATCAGGTCGCGACGCTGATTCACGTGCCGAATAGCTGGTACACCGAACCGCAGGCGCGGCTCGCGGAATCGCTCAGCCAAAAGACCGGTTGGGGCGGCCAATGCTTCTTCTGCAATAGCGGCACCGAAGCGAACGAAGCGGCGATCAAGCTCGCACGCCTCAACGGAAAGCCGAAGGGCAAGTACAAGATCATCACGATGACGAACAGCTTCCACGGACGCACCTACGGCTCGTTGAGCGCCACCGCCCAACCGAAGTATCACGCGGGCGTCGAGCCGATGCTGCCGGGGTTCATTTACGCCCCGTACGGCGACCTGGAAGCGGTGACGAAACTCGTCGATGCCGAAACGTGCGCGATTTTGCTCGAGCCAATTCAAGGCGAAGGCGGCGTGAACCTGCCACCCGATGGTTACCTTCGCGGGCTACGCGAACTGTGCGACCGCAACGGCATGTTGCTGATGCTCGACGAAGTGCAAACCGGCATGGGGCGTACCGGCAAATGGTTCGCCCACCAACACTGGGACGTAGTGCCCGACGTCGTGACGCTGGCCAAAGCGATCGCGGGTGGCATCGCGCTCGGCGGCGTGATCGCCAAGCCCGAAGTCGCGGAGAAGCTCAAGCCCGGCACGCACGCAGCCACCTTCGGCGGCAACCCGATTTCCGCACGGGCCGCACTCGCGACCATCGAAACCTTCGAAGAAGAAAACCTGCTCGAACGCGCTTTCGATGTCGGCGAACGCTTCCGCCAGCACTTCACCGCAATGCGCGAACGCACGCCGCTGGTTCACGACATCCGGATTCGCGGCGCGATGATCGGCATCGAACTCGGCATCGACGGCGCACCGATCGTGCAAGACTGCCTGAAGCGCGGCTTGCTCATCAACTGCACGCACCAGACCGTCATCCGCTTGCTCCCTGCGGTGAACATCGAGTTCGAGCAAATCGACTCCGGTTGCGAAATCCTCCTCGAAGTGTTGCTCGCGCACACCGCGTAATAGCATAAACCGTAGACACAATGGTCGAAGAGGCTTTGTGATGTGGGCACCGACAGAATGGCAACGCCTACGACCCTGAAGGTTTGTTTTCAATGCGCGATAGCACTGTCGGGCCTCCCAAAGCATCCGGCCACGACCTACAAAACGGCAATACCCCGATGCGCCATTTCCTGAATGTGATCGACCTATCGAAAGACGAGCTGATTTTGCTCCTCCAGCAGTCCGCACGGTTGAAAGCCGCGCGGGTGCGCGGGTTGCCGACGCCGTCGTTGATGGGCAAAGTCGTCGCGCTCGTTTTCGAGAAGCCATCGCTGCGAACGCGAGCGAGTTTCGAGGCGGGCGTAACGCAACTCGGCGGCACGAGCCTGTTCTTCCCCGCAGCGGAAATTGGCCTCGGTGTACGCGAAACGCTCGCCGACTTTAGCCGAACGATGTCGCGCTACGTCGATGCGATGGTCTTCCGCGTCTTCAAACACTCGACGCTCACCGGCATCGCCGCAGATGCCACGATACCCGTGATCAACGGCCTGTCCGATTGGTCGCACCCGTGCCAGGCACTCGCCGACCTGATGACGATGCAAGAACACCTCGGCGGCATCGAAGGCAAGACCGTCGTCTTCGTCGGCGATGGCAACAACGTCGCGCGGTCGCTCGCCGTCGGTTGCGGTATGTTGGGTGCGAAGTTCGTACTCGCCTGCCCCAAAGGCTACGGTTTCGATGCGCCATTCCTCGAAGGATTCCGTGCGAAAGTCCCGACGGCGCATCTCGTGGAAAACCACGACCCGTTGAAGGCCGTCGCGAAAGCGGATGTGATTTACACCGACGTCTGGACGAGCATGGGCCAGGAAGCCGAGCGCGAGGAACGCCTCCGTCGCTTCACGGGCTTTCAGGTGAATGCGGCACTTCTGGCGAAAGCCCCCTCGCACTGCAAAGTCTTGCACTGCCTGCCCGCACACCGCGGCGAAGAGATCACCGACGACGTCGTCGACGGCCCACAAAGCGTCGTCTTCGACCAAGCCGAGAACCGCCTCCACGCACAAAAAGCCGTGCTGGAGTGGCTGATCAAGTGAGTGGCACGTCGGAAATTCGCCGGGTGCGATATAGGCACCGCGATATGTATAATTCGAGCAAGATTCACAATTTTCAACTGCTTACCGATACAGGACGCTCATGAACCCGGAATGGAAATCGCGGTACGAACTCGCCATCGACGTGGCGCGGCAAGCGGGCGACTTAGCGATGCAGTACTTCGACACCGACTTTGCCGTCGAATGGAAAAAGGACAACAGCCCCGTTACCATCGCCGACAAACAGGCGGAAGAACTGATTCGCTCGGAAGTGAAAAAGCACTTCCCGAACGATGGCTTCCTCGGCGAGGAATTCGGCGACCAAGACAGCACCTCCGGCTTCCGCTGGATCATCGACCCGATCGACGGCACTCGATCGTTCGTTCGGCATATCCCCATTTGGGCGACGCTGTTAGGGCTGGAATACAAGGACGAACAGATCGGCGGCGTGGCGTACGTCCCGGCGATGGGGCTGATGTACCGTGCCCTGCGTGGCGATGGTGCGTACCGCAACGACAAGCCGATTCGCGTCTCGAATGTCGATAAACTGAACGAAGCACTGCTCTGCTATTCGAGCGTCGGCTGGTTCCGCAAAGCGGGCCGCGAAGAGACGTTCCTCGAACTCGCGGCGAAGACCCAACGGCAACGCGGCTACGGCGATTTCTACGGCTTCGTGCTGGTGGCGCAAGGTTCGTGCGAGATCATGGTCGAGCACGGCGTCAACGCCTGGGACGTGGCCGCAACGAAAGTGATCGTCGAAGAAGCGGGTGGCCGCTTCACCGATTGGGACGACACGCCGAATATTCACCGGCCCGATGTCATCGCGAGTAATGGGACATTGCACGCCGAGACGCTACAAATCCTGAACCGCGTCGGATAGTTTCTGCAAAATGTTGCTGGACACTGTTGCCAACGCGGTGGTGGTCGCGGAAAATGCTATTGTCCGTTACCGACAGCGATGACTTGCATTTGTTGTAGCTGGGGTCTGTGACCCCGGAAGCCTACCAACCATGAGAGGCTTCCCACCGGCCTCACAGAGGCCAGCTACATAAGATTGCCAGTAGTGTTGTCCGAACCCACCCCGACTCGCTTTCGAACCTCTCAACTGTGGAGTTTTCCATGACCGTATTGCGGATTCGTATACTGATCGCCTGCCTCGGGCTGTCGCTCGTCGCCTTCGGTTCCAATGCTGTTGCCGAAGATGCCAAGTGGGTGACGGTTAAAGGGCAAGTCAAATTGTCCGACTTGAAGCTAAAAGACCTTGCGAAACCGGCACCACTCAACGTCACTACGGATGTGGCCCACTGCCAGTCGAAGGGTGCGCTAACGGCCGAAGACTTGATCGTGAACCCGAAGAACGGCGGCGTCAAGAACGTCTGGGTGTACCTGAAGCCCGCCACTGGCGATGTCTTCGCACCCGAAGCGATCCATCCGGCTCTGGCGAACGCGAAACCGAAAGAGATCGTGATCGATCAGCCGTGCTGCCAGTTCATCCCGCGTGCGTTTGCGGCCCGTACCGGCGACACGCTGCTCATCAAAAATAGCTCGCCCGTCCCGCACAACACGAACTTCAACTCGGACGATCTCTCGTTCAACCAGACCATCGCGGCCGGTGGCGAATACAAGCCCGAAAAAGCCTTGAAGGCACAACGTTCGCAGGCGACTTACGCCTGCAACATTCACCCGTGGATGAAGGGCTTGGTTATGATCTTCGACCACCCGTATTTCGCCGTGACCGATGCCGATGGTAAGTACGAGATCAAGGACGCCCCCGCCGGTGCGATTCGCGTGTTCTATCGCCATGAAGGCGGCTACCACAAGGGTAAAGATGGCGCGAAGGGCTTCCCGAACAACATCATGGGCGCAACGATGGAGCTGAAGCCCATCGACCTCGAACTGCCTGCAAAGTAACGATTTTGCGGGACGAACTCGTAGCCGCAGGCGAAAACTTGCGGCTACCGTTGTGGGTAATCACTCGAGGATTGTCGCCACTATGAGAACGCTGTTCGCACTTCTTTTTTGCAGCACATTTGTCTCCGCACAGTCGCCACGTCCTGCGGTCGAAGCCGTAAATGGCATGGTGGTCTGCGTCTGCCCGATTGCGGCCGATGT
>JAYVQG010000285.1:0-20210 GCA_043757025.1 Limnoglobus sp. | reverse complement strand
AGTGGATGTCGGGCAAACGCCAAATCGCCGCCCTCGACTCGAAAGTCCACGAATCGATTCTCACGCAATTCCTAGCGAATTAAATGCGATTGCCCTGGTGTTCTACCTCGAACGGAAAATTGCTGATTGCCTCTGGGGCATGGCAAAATTCGCAGCGATGCCTCGCTCGTTCTGCAATTCTCGCATAGTTAGGATTCATGGCTGCATTTCACGCAGTAACGCATCGGCTCTTCGCGTGGAGGCTTCCAGTTCGGCCTCGATCAACTGTTCGAGTTCGACTTGCTGATCTGCGGGGTAATGCGTTCCCCGATCGCGCGCGTATCGCCAGTCCGACATGAGTTGAGCGAGACGATTTTGTTGCTGTGCGTCGAAAAAGCGATCTGGCCGCATGTGCTGAACGACGAGCAACGTACCCGATTCTTCATCGCTCAATTGCGATGTCAATGCATCGAGCGCTTCTCCAGGAGTTTTACCAATGGATTGGTGCCGACCCGAAATTGCACGAAAAACCGGAACCGTTACGGACTGCGGTTCGGGCACGATGGAGATCGTCGTCATTTGCTGGTTCCTGTCTATGTGCCATTCACTCCCCCTGGATTGTATCCGCTCCGCGTACCATCCGAAACTGTGGGCTACGGACGATGGCTTGCACGGCGAACGAGATCTTGCCATCGTTGGCTTTCATGGTGGCCACCATTTCGTCGATGAGTGCGGTGTCGGATAGTGACGTCGCGCGGCCGAGTGCGTAACCGAGCAAGCGGCGGCAGAACAGGCGGACGATGACGTCTTGCTTGTTGTTCAGGAGGTACGTTCGTAGCCCGTCGATGCCTTCGAATTCGGTGCCATCTTTGAGCTTGGCCTTTGCATCGACCGGTAGGCCCTCGAAATCTTTTTCGCGGAAGCGGCCAATCGGATCGTACTTTTCCAGCGAGTAGCCGAACGGGTCGATCCGCTGGTGGCACGTCGCACACTCGGGCAGTTTCGTGTGGCGTTCCACGAGTTGCCGCATCGTCAGTTTGTGGGCCCCGCCTTCTTCCTCCGGCAGTTTCGGCACGTTCGGCGGCGGCTTCGGCAGTTTCTCGCCGAGCAACGTCTCGACGATCCAATTCCCGCGCAGAATCGGACTCGTCCGCGAAGCCCCGGCTTCCTTCGTTTGCACGCTCGCCAACCCGAGCAACCCACCACGGCCATACTTGCGAATGCCACTCACGCGACGCCACTCCGGCCCACTCACACCCGGTATGCCGTAATGTTTCGCGAGCGTGTCGTTCAGGTAGGTTGCGTCGGCATTCAAAAGGTGTGACACTGGCCTGTCAGCTTGAAAGAAATCCTGGAAGAAAAGGATCGATTCCTCGTAGATCGCCTTACGCAATTTCTCGTCGAACGTGGGGAACAGTGCCTCGTTCTTTTCCTTGAGTTCATCGAAGCCGCGAACGTGAATCCACTGCGTGCCGAACTCGATGGCGAGTGACCGAACTCGCGGATCGTTCAGCATTCGTTGCACTTGTGCAGCCGCGATTTTCGGGTCGCGAAGTGTACCTGCTGCCGCGAGGATTCGCAGTTCCTCATCCGGCGCTGACGACCACAGAAAGTAACTCAATCGCGTGGCCAATTCCCAGTCGTCGATCGCGCCAGCGACTTTGCCTGTAGGCGCTTTCTCGATGCGAAACAGGAACGCGGGTGATACCAGCACGCGCGCCAAGACGTTGCGGAACGCCTCGTCGTGCGTCACGTTTTTGCTGCGGATCGTCGCATACAGACCGCGCAACGCCTTCGCTTCGGTCGCTGATAACGGTCGCCGATACGCCTTCGCTGCGGACGCGAGTAAGGCATCGAGTTGCGACGGGATCGCCGCCGTTTCTTCGGCGAGGAACGTCTCGGCCCGTTTCTGAAACGCGGGCTTCAAGCTTTCAAAAAATGTGACCATTGCCTTCGGCTGATCCTGTGTGACGAAGCCGATGAACTGCGGCAGATACGCGAACTCCGCCACCGGTTGCCGACTGATGAAGCGATGCTCCGCCCAGAGCCGTTCGAGTTCCTTCGTTTGTTCGGGATTTAAGAAAAGTCGCACGAGTGGTTCGTCTTCGCGGTGGAACATTTTCAGGCAGACCACTTCATCGGTGGGGATGACTTGCGGGAAGCAGATGAAGAGCGGGAACACCGCGCGGAACGCCGCTTTCTCGCCATCGGTAGCCGCATCGCTGGGTACCTGCCGACTGAAACTCTCAGCGTAACCCTTGCCCGCATCCTGCTTGTAACTGCCGACTTGCACGACCTTCCACAACGTCGCCTGCACTTTCGCAATTTCTGCAACGATGGTGGGAACGTCTTTCTCAGTGGCCGTCTTCCACTTCGTCCGAATCGCATCGAGCGTCACTGACGGTGCCTTGTCAGTGAGGGCGGTCCATACGGCATCGAAATACTTCGCATTCAGCGTTTCGAGCGCCGCGACTTGCTTCGTCGTGGAACGTCCGCTGAGCAGGGCATCGCGATGTTTGACGGATGCAAGCAGGTGGGCCGCGATCGGTGTCTTACCGTCGCCCGCTGCGAATTGCGCGTAAAACTGCCGTAGTTTCGCGGTACTTTCGTCGCTCCAATCGCGAAGCGTTTTGCCTTGCGAAAAGCGGAAGCCACTCGGCAGCAACACCGCACGATTCGCAATCTCCTTCGATGCCGCCATGTACTTGGAAAGCAGCGTCGGCGATATGTCGGTCAGCGCCTCCGCTGCGTTCGTGAAGCCCTCGCCCGCTGCGCCATCGACGGGAAACTCGCGGGTCGGTCGTAGGTCGACGCCCGTGAGGTCGCGGATCGTCGCGTCGTACTCGGCATTGCTCAGACGGCGTGCGGGAACGGCACCGGGGTCGCCCGATTTTGCGAGTGCTTCACTATCGAGAAAACCGCGTACCCATGTCGTCAGGCGTTTCTTTTCGAGCGCCGTCGGTTGCGGTTTGTCTTTGGGTGGCATCTCGCCGGTTTCAATCTGTTCGATCATCCCGAGCCACGGCTTCACTTCGCCACGAAGGTCGCCGAGCGTTGCAAACCGCTCCAGGTCGAGGCTGCCCTTCTTCGATTTCGTCGAATGGCACCCGAGGCAATACGCCTTCAGAAGCGGGCGTACCGTATCATCGAATGTGGCTTGCGAAACAGGCATTTTCGGTTCTTCGGCCCGCGACGAGACGAATAGTATCCCGCCGCACACAACCACCAACAGCGAGCCAATGATACGATGAATAGACATGTCGCGACCTCATGTGAAATTCGGGGGGATCGACTACTCGTTGCTGATGCGGATCTGCATTCGTTGCCCGATCCAGAGGCGTTCGTTCGATGCGTCGAGTTCGATAATCACTTCGGTTGTGCGTACGTCGTTGAGTTCGCCCGGTTCAAAAACGATCGAACGACGCGATGCCACCCAACCGGCGATTTCCTTGACTCGGCCCGTCCAGATCGGCGAATCGACGCGGGCATCGTCGCGGACTTTGGCCTTCATGCCGACGCGAACGCGACCGAGGCCGCCTTGCTCGAGTTCCGCACGAACGATCAGTGGCCCCGAAGGCGCAAACACGACCGAAGGCATCGGCGAACCGGGCGCGAGCGTGGCACCGGGCGACGTTTGCAACCGCAAAATCGTGCCATCGGACGGAGCACGCAGCACGCAGTCGTCGACGGCTTTGTTCGCCCGGTCGAGGTTCAATTGGGCCGCATCGCTCTTCGCTTTCGCGGCCCGCACTTCGAGATTCGGGTCGAGTGCCTTCAGGTTCTCGAGTTGAATTTTCTCCACATCGACTAGGATTTTCAGGCTATTCACTCTCGCCGCAACGGCATCGATGTCGGACTTCGTCAGTTGGCCACTCAGGTTCGCTTGCTCGCGCATCTGGGTTAAGCGGTCTTCGTTCGCAGTCGCTTCGTTGATCGCGGAGGCAAGTTTCTTTTCTTGCAAAAGGATCAGCGTCGGATGCTGTTTGAAGCGTTGGCCGACCGCATCGATTTCGATCTGCGCCGCCAACACACCGTTGGTGGCTTCGCGAACGGCGATCAGATACTGCGTCGCATCGAGTTTCAGGATCTCCTGGTTTTTCTTGACGAGTGCGTTCTCGGAAACGAGTACCGATTCGACGCGACCGGGTTGCGACGGGTCGAGCGTGACGACCCGTTTTTCCGAATCGACGCGGCCCGAACAGACGACATCGAGGTTGTTCAGGGATGGTCCCGTCGGCACCACCTCGGGCGCTTTTCGGTTGTAGAAATAGGCCGCCGCCGCGATCGAACCGCCGAGCAACAGCAGGCCGAACAGCGTGGTGAACTTCGGGAATCGTCGGCCATCGGCCATCGGGGCACCGTGGGTTAGCGGATGTTGTGTGCGGGATCGACGTTCTGGAACGAGCGAAGTGCCGCCAGCCCGGAGCCGATCGCCATGACCATGGTGATGAGTGCCGACGCACCGAGAACGAGCGGGTGTAACTGCACTTGCGTACCGACGCGATTCGCCGCTTCTGCCAAAATAAACGAAATCGGCGCGGCGACGAGGATGCCGAACATCCCCACCCAGAACGATTGCATCAGCACGGAAAGCTGCAACCGCCAGCGGGGAATGCCCATCGCGCGAAGCGTGGCAAACTCGCGTTGCGAGGCGGCCGTGGCAGCGTACAGCGTCTGACTGGTGACGACCGCACCGACGAGCAACCCGAGCAATGCCGTGAAACCGACCGCAACGCCCGCCTTCGTCGTCGTCAGCCAGTGCATTCGCGAACGGTGCGAAAATTCATCGTGCGTGAAGGCGCTCAGTTGCGTGTACTGCGAAAGTCTTGCGGTCACACGCTCGGCGTCCTCGAGGGTTTTGCACTTCGCCAAAATGTACGTCACTTGCCCCGGAAAGTACTTCATCAGCACGCGGGCGGTGTCGACCGAGCAGAACACGTACGGCCCGCCGAGGCTCTTGTAGCCCTTCACGAGTGCGACGACTTTCACGCGCTTGCCCAAAATTTCCGCGCGATCCCCGACACCGGAAATACTCAAACGACCGAGTTCGGATTCGTCGACCGCCACGGAGAATGGCTCGGTGAGCGCGGCTTGAATATCGGGCGAATCGCGAAGGCATTCGACGGCACCGAGCGAATCGCGTTCGAGCCGCGTGCCCACGATAGTGACTGGCTCCGGCGTGCCGGGGGTTTGAAATGTCGACACCGGAGTCCACATTGAGAAGCCGATCACCGAGGTTTCGGTGCGTTCGACTTCGGGTTGAACGGCCACGCGGCTGACCCAGCGTTCGGGTAGCGGTTGGCCGAGGTCGACGCTCCGCACGCCGGGGTAACCGACCCACACATCGGCGGTGGCTTTATCGACGGGTAACGACATCATCGATAGCAAACCGATGACGAGGCCACACTGCACCGCGATCAGGATGGCACTAAAGGCCACGGCAAAGATCGCCGGCAGAAACCGGGTCCGTTCGTACCAGATGGTGATTAGCGAGTAGCTCATCGTCCGCCAGAAGAGAGTGCGTCACACGGAATTCTATTGTTTCAGATGGGGACGCGGTCGCAAGGGGATATTTGCGAAGGGAAGGGTGCTGGGCGAAATGTCCGGTTGTGCCGCGAAGTGCGCGTTTAAGGGTGCGACACTCCGCCTAGACACCGCGTTGCCGATTTGGGTAGACTCGCCTCACTGATGTCGAATCGACAAAATTTGGGGAGAGGGTTCATGGGCGAACTCAGTTTGATTACGGGTGGCGCGGGTTTCATCGGGTCGCACCTCGTCGAGAGTCTCGTGCGGCAGAACCGGCCCGTTCGCGTGTTCGACGACTTCAGCACCGGCTTGCATTCCAATCTCGAAAATTTCGACAACGACATCGACATCATCGAAGGCAGCCTCACCGATCCGAACGCGATCGCGCGGGCGATGCGGGGTGTCGGCGTGGTGTATCACTTGGGGGCGCTCGCCTCGGTGGCGCGGAGCGTCGAAAGCCCGGCGGTGTCGCACGCGGCCTGTGCGACGGGCACGCTGAACTTGCTCGATGCCGCACGAAAAGTCGGCGTGCGGCGCGTTGTGTATGCGGCGAGTTCGAGCGCGTACGGCGGGAACACCGCCGAAGTCGGCCAGACCGAAGATATGCTGCCCGTGGCGAAGTCGCCGTACGCGGCGGCGAAACTCGCGGGCGAATTTTACATGCAGGCGTTCGCGGCCACTTACGGCATTGAAACCGTGCGGTTGCGCTTCTTCAACATCTTCGGCCCGCGCCAGCGCGACGACAGCCCGTACTCCGGCGTGATCGCGCTCTTCACGGCAATGATGGCACGCGGCGAACGCCCGACAGTGCAGGGCGATGGCAAACAATCCCGCGATTTCACCTACGTCGGCAACGCGATTGCTGCACTCGAACGCGCGTCGGAAGTGCCGGAAATATCGGGCAAAGTCTACAACGTCGGCACCGGGCGAACCGTGACGGTACTCGACCTCGTGGCGGGGCTGAACGCGATTCTCGGCAAGCGCCTCGATCCGATCTTCACGCCGACCCGCACGGGCGATGTGCGATTTTCCAAGGCGGATTTACGCCGAACGAGCGTCGACCTCGGCTACGAGGCGATGGTGACGTTCGAAGAAGGGCTGATGCAAACCGTGAAGTGGTACCTCGAAGAACGCGCCGAATGGAAGTCTCACAAAGCGGTGCGGTGAGGTTACTTTTTCACCCGTTTTAGTTTGTCGTACGCCTCGGCTTCGGCGGTGGAAATGATGCCATCTTTGTCGGTGTCGATGCGATCGAACTCGGCGCGGGTACCGAGGAATTCGAGCCGCGAAATATCGCCGTCGCCGTTGCGGTCCATCATCTGCATCCAGAGCGGGCCAGCCACTTTTCGCGGCGCGGGGATACTGTTCATCGATGATGCGTAGTCGGCATGTATCCACGAACTCGCCCGCCCGAAGCGGATCGATGCCGATGGCTGAATCGCATCGCGCGTGACTTCGGTTCCCGTTCCGGGTTCGAGCACAATTAAGCGATCCCACGCGGTGCGAAGTTCGCGCACGCTCAGTTTCCCGTCGCCGTTTTCGTCCATCAAATGAAACAAGCTCGGCGTCCGCGTTGCGTATCCGGCGATCGTGGCGAGGTCGATCGTCGATTGCTGGAGTTGCATATATTTCGCGTATTCCTCGCGAGTCAGTTTGCCATCGCCGTTGAAGTCGGCCGCATCGAACACGATACGTAGAAACTGAAACTCCTGCCCGCCGATTTCGTCTTCGGTCACGATGGTTTTGCCCTTCGGATACGTGCCCTTCACTTCCTCGTCGAGGCGGTCGATGACGTACGACGGTGCCGCCCCTGCATAAAGATCGAGCAACTGCCTGCCCACCCGCAACACCAACCGGCCCGTACTCGACGTGCGAATTTCCAACCCGGCGGGCAGTGGCTTCCCCGAGGCGTATTGAATCGTCATTTTCCTTCGATCGGCCATGTCGCTGATGTTGACATTAGCGGTGAAATCCGGCGGCCCTATTCGCCACAATTCCAACTCGGCCGCAGATAGTTTGCCATCGCGGTTCGCGTCAAAACGATCGAACGTCTCTTTGTCGAAGCCAATCTCTTTTTGCGTCAAGAACGCATCCTTGTTCGCGTCGTAACGTTGAAGGAGTTGTTGCACGATCGTTGCGGGTATCGCGGTGCGAAAGAGTTGCAAGTCGCTGGCGACATCGACAATCGGCGCTTCGTTTGTCGATACCGGTTTGGCATTCGGCGTTCGATCCGCGACGCCGAGGTTCAACTCGTTTGGCGATAGGCATTCGTCTTCGTTCTGATCGAGCGAGAGTAAAATCTTTTCCGCGTTGCGCACTTCGCTCTTCGATAGTTTGCCGTCCTTGTTCAAATCAAGCGAGGCGAAAAGCTGCTCGGTCATCTTGCGATTCGGCGCGCTGTCGATCGAAATCGAACGGGGCTGCACTAGGTCTTCGGCCACTTCACGGTAATAGTATGCGAACTCATCGAACGACACGCGATTGTCGCCATCGCGATCGATCTCTTCGAGTGTCGGCGGCTGGCTCAGGTTGCGATAGGCGTTCCCGCCAATCAGCGTTGCCATCCCCGCCGCACTGTAAATGTGCTCGATTTCATAGCGATTCAGGTAGCCATCGCGGTCGCGGTCGAATGCCTCGAACAGCGTTTTCAGGTGGTTACGCCAGGCCACATCGACCGCCACATCATCGACGGTCACGTGAATCTGCACGCGGATCGGCCGATCCTTCGCAAAGAAAATGACATCGATTGAGTCGCGGATCGGCGACGCCGGTGGCAGCACGAACTTCGGGCGTCGTCGCTGTATCGGGGCAATCTCGACGGCGAGGATGCCCGGAACGAACGCAACTCCGCGCGGCCCCGTCGGCCGTGGCAATCCACGCGACAGGCAACCCGGCGGGTCGGCCATCGCGGTCGCCGTGCAGAAAACCATCGCGCAAAGTACACACACGGTTCGGGTCACGCAATCACCTCGGCGATCGGTTTCGCCGCTTTATCGACGATGCGAATCGGTCGGCCAACGTTCGACATGTTCTGCTTTTCGTGATCGATCCCGAGCGCGCCGCAAACGGTTGCCAGCAGGTCGATTGTCGTCGTTGGGCGGTCTTCGACTGTCGTGCCATCGGCACTGGTTTTGCCGATCGCCTGCCCGCCTTTAATGCCGCCACCCGCCAACACCGTCGACCACGCATTCGGGAAGTGGTCGCGGCCTTTTGCGCCGTTGATGCGCGGCGTGCGGCCAAATTCGCCCATCCAAACGACGAGCGTCGAATCGAGCAACCCACGTTCTTTCAGGTCGGTCATCAGCGAACCCCAGCCTTTATCGAGGTGATCGCACTGCTTTTTGACTTGGTCGAAATTGTTGCCGTGCGTGTCCCAGCCACTGAGCGTGACTTCGACGAACGGCACACCTTTCTCGACGAGCCGCCTGGCCAGCAAGCAGCCTTGGCCGAACAGCGACTTGCCGTACCGCTCGCGCACTTCCTTTTTCTCTTCGCCCAGGTCGAATGCTTTCCCGGCGGACGATTGCATCAGTCGCGTCGCGCGATCGTACGCCGAGACGTGGCTATTGACGATGCTCGTAGGGCGTGTGGTGGCGAAATCGTCGTGCATATCGCGTAAAAGTGACAGCCGGGCGTCAGCATGGGCCGTCGATACGTTTTCGGGCCGGGCGATGTTCTCGACCTTCAACCGACTGCCGATGTCGTCGGCAACGGGTTCCTGGAAATCGTTCGATGCCCCGACGACGAGGGGCGCATGTTGCGGCCCGAGGAACCCCGGCGTATTCGGATCGACGTCGAAGAACCGGCGCGGCGCGATGCTGACGAAGTTCGGCAACTCGGCTTTCGGGTCGCCGATTTCTTTCGAGACGAGCGAGCCGAACGTCGGGTAATGGATCGGCCCTTGGGGAAGTTGCCCCGTGCGCATCAGGAACGTCGCGCGTCCGTGATCGCCTTCTTTGGTGGACATTCCACGCAGAATCGCGAGCCGGTCGCCGAACTTCGCGAGCGTCGGCAGGTGCTCGCCGATCTTCAACCCCGGCACGCTCGTTGCGATTTCCTTGTATGGACCACCGTTCGCGTGGCCGGGCTTCAAGTCCCACAGATCGATCGTCGACGGCCCGCCGTTCATCCACAACAGAATGCACGACCGCTTCCGTTTCGGGTCGGCAGCGAGGCTGTCGGCGAGCGGGGCCAGCCACCCCGACACCGACACGCCCACGCTGAGCGCACCCACCCGAATGAACTGCCTGCGAGACGTATCGCGATCGAACATCGGCCTCACCTCGTTATGGTTTAATGGTTGAAAAATTCAAACAACCACGGAATGCACGGAAATCACGGAAAAGATAACAAGTAAAACAGTTCATACTTCTATTCGACTCCGATCTATTTTCTTTTCCGTGTAATCCGTGTTTTCCGTGGTGAATTCATGTTTTGCATGGAATGTCCTAATGGTTGAACAAAAATTCCGTGCTGTTCAGCAACACCCACATCACGTCGGCGAGGGCTTTGGTTTTATCGCCGGACGGGCCGCCGCGATCGACGTAGCTGGCGAATTTCTCGCGTTCTTCGGCGGTTGGGCTTCGGCAGACGACGGCACGATAGAGCGCGTCGATTCGCGTTTCCGTCGTCAGGAACGGTGCATCGACGATCGCGGTCAGCGTCTGGCCGGTCTGGATCGTCGTTTGTTGTGCCATCTCGGTTCCGTTCATCATCATCAAGGCTTGCAAAATCGAGGTCTGCGATTCGGTCACCTTCCCGCCCGTTGGGAACTGCTTCACGAATCGGCCACGCGGTGTCTGAGCCTGAACGTCGAAGAATACGGAGTCCATGGTCGCGTCGTTCGGCATACCAGTGGCGGCGATGAAACTATCGTAGATTTGCGCGCCACTCAGCCCCTTCATCGCCATGCGGGCGAAGCGTCGCGGGTCGTTCTGCGTCGGGTGCGTGAGCTTGCTCGTTAGTTGATACGGCTTGCTGCGGACGATCGCACGAATCAGCACGCGGTTGTCGAAACCGCTTTCGGCGAAGCCTTTTGCAAGTTCGTCCAGAAGTTCGGGGTGGCTCGGCGGGTTGTTGTCGCCGGGTTCGTCGATCGGGTCGATCAGGCCGATACCGAAGAAGCGCGCCCACATGCGATTGGCTAAATTGCGTGCGAAGTACGGGTTCTCCGGCGAGGTCAGCCACACTGCCAGTTCCTGACGGGGCAACCGCTTCGCGTTCCATTCCGGAAATGTGCCATCGAAGTACGTCGCGATGATGGTGTTTTCGGTGTTCGGGATCGTGATCTGGTTTTTCTCGAACTGTGGCGGCAGTGGGCCGACGAAACTCGGTGCCACCGCAGGGAGTGGCGAGAACTCGCCGAAGAAGGCGGCGAGCTGCCAGAATTGCTCCTTCGTGTGCGGGGCGAACGGGTGATCGTGGCACTGGGCGCATTCGAGTTTCACGCCGAGAAAGACGCGACTCACCGATGCCGCGAGTTGATCGGGCCGCACCTCGTTCGCGGTGTAATAATTCAACAGTTGCTGCGATTCCGTATCGCCTTCGGCTATTTGCCCGTTGCGAAACCGCACTGATGCGCCGTCCCCGAGCTTCACGGATAACAGGCGGCTTACGACTTCGCTGGCCGGCGTGTTTTGCCGGTAGCGTTCGCGGAGCCACAACTCGATGCCCGTGCCGAGGAAAACAAAGCGAATATCGGTCTGCGTTTGCGGCAGCCACTCGTTACGGGTACCGGACGCGAAGTGCCTGGCGTGCGCCGGCATGTTCAGTAACTTCTCGACCAGCTTCGCCCGTTTGTCCGCCGATTTGTCGTCCGCGAATTCAGTGAGTTCGCCGACTTTCGGGATACGGCCAATCAGGTCCAAATAGATGCGGCGAGCATATTCCGAGTCGTCCGCCACCGCCGCCGGTTTGAGGTTGTGGGCCAGCCAATCGCTCTCGATCCGGCGATCGATCGCCGCCACCATTTGCTGAACGCGGCGTTCGACCGCGACCGCATCCTCGGCGTTCGCAACGGGAACGACAGATGCTAACAGCAGTAGCAAAAGGAACGAATCGCGACGAATCATGGTGTTACCTCACGGTCCGCGTCTCAGATATGGCTTCCGATAATCTAACGTATCGCTACACCCGCGCCGAGCAACAATCTGCAACCTTCTGAAAGAACGACGCCGCCGGAGGATGTACATTTCACACCGATGCTCCGGAAACTGTTGCTTTTACCGCGTCGCGTATTACACGCTGGCGAAACTGTCGGCGTGGCGTTACACTGGCGTATTGTCGAACCTGCCAAAACTCTCCTGCTGGGACGCCGCCATGCGCATCTGTTTCGCCATTTTCACGCTGACGATCGGATCGGTTGCGTTTGCCGCCGACAGTTGGCCCGGGTTCCGTGGGCCGAACGGCGATGGCCATTCGCTGTCGAAAACAGCACCGACAACGTGGTCCGAGAAGGAGAACGTGAAGTGGAAGGTGGCGGTCCACGACAAAGGTTGGTCGTCGCCGATCGTCGTCGGCGAACAAGTCTGGGTGACCACGGCACTCGAGAACGGTAAGGAATTCTATGCGGTTTGCCTCGATCACAAGACGGGCAAAACGATCCACGATTTGCACTTGTTCAGCGACAAGAACCCGCCGAATATCCGCCAGTTCAATAGCTATGCCTCGCCGACGCCGGTCATCGACGAAGGGAAGATTTACGCACACTTCGGCTCGCGCGGCACCGCTTGCATCGACACGCAGAGCGGCAAGGTGTTGTGGTCGCGGGACGATTTGCCGTGCGACCACTGGCGCGGCCCCGCATCGTCGCCGATCGTATACAAAGACTGGTTATTTTTGCTGTTCGACGGCCACGATAAACAGTACACCGCGTGCCTGAATAAAGTCACCGGCAAGACGGTGTGGCAGAAGGATCGTGGGTTGCCGTACCCCAACGATGGCGACTTGAAGAAAGCGTTCGCGACGGCTTCGGTATTTGAAATCGACGGCAAAGCGCAACTCGTGACCCCCGCCGCCGTCGGCACGCTCGGCTACGATCCCGCGACGGGAGACGAGCTTTGGCGCGTCATTCACGGTGGCATGAACGAAGCCTGTCGCCCCGTGATGGCGCACGGCCTAATTTACTTAACGACGGGTCACACGGCAGGTTTAATTGCCGTGCGGGCAGGGCAAATGGGCGACATCACGAAAACGGGCATCGCGTGGCGTGCCGACAAAATCGCTCCGACGCGACCCTCACCCACGATCGTCGGCGACCTGTTATTCATGGTCAACGACACCGGCATCGTCTTCTGCCTCGACGCCAAAACCGGCGACAAGCATTGGCAGGAACGCCTCGATGGCAAGTTCTCCGCATCGCCCGTTCTCGCCGGTGGCAACCTGTATTTCTTTAGCGAAGGGGACAAGTCGTTCGTGATCGCAGCGACCAAAACCTACACGCCAATCGCCACCAATAAACTCGACGCAGGCTGCAAGGCTTCACCCGCCATCATGGGCGGCAATCTCTACGTGCGAACGTTGACGCACCTGTATTGCATCGGGCAGTGAGCGTGTTTCAAAGCCGACTATGAGAACAGCCCGCATTGAAACTGTCGGCTCGTTTCCACATCCGTACACTACTCAGCAGAGTTTTCGACTTTCCGTACGATCGAGACGACCTATGGCGCTTCCGTTTCAACTCGTGAGTCCGTACCAACCGGCGGGCGATCAACCGCGTGCCATCGAGCAACTGATTGCGGGGTTTCGCGGCGGGAAAAAGATCCAGGTTTTGCTCGGCGCGACCGGCACCGGGAAAACGTTCACCGCGTCGAACGTGATCGTGGCGATGAACAAGCCGACGCTCGTTCTGGCGCACAACAAGACGCTCGCGGCGCAGCTTTACAAGGAATTCAAGGCGTTCTTCCCGCACAATGCCGTGAATTACTTCGTCAGTTATTACGACTATTACCAGCCCGAAGCGTACATCCCGCAGCGGGACATTTACATCGAAAAAGACTCGAGTATCAACGAGAACATCGACCGTTTGCGATTGGCGGCAACGGCGGCGCTCGTCAGCCGCGAGGATGTGATTATCGTCGCGTCGGTGTCGTGCATCTACGGCCTCGGCTCGCCGAGCGACTACAAGCGGATGATGGTTCACATCCAAAAAGGCGAGACACTCGACCGCGATCAGCTGCTGTTGAAGCTCGTCGATATTCAGTACAAACGCAACGATATCGCCTTCGAACGCGGCAAGTTCCGCGTGCGTGGCGACACGATCGAGATCTGGCCCGCATCGGAAGAATCCGGGTTCCGCATCGAACTCTTCGGCGATGAAGTCGATGGCCTGTCGGTGATTCACACCGTAACGGGCGAGGTGCTGCAACCTCTGGAGGAGTTGTACATTTACCCCGCGAAGCACTTCGTTACGCCCGACGATCGCACGCGCGGCGCAGTCAAAGGGATCGAAGACGAACTCGCTGCGCGGCTCGAACAGTTCAAAACCGAAGGCAAGTTGCTCGAAGCGCAACGGCTCAAAGAACGCTGCCGATTCGACCTCGATATGCTGCGAGAAGTCGGGTACTGCTCGGGGATCGAGAACTACGCCCGTTGGTTCAGCGGTCGCAACCCCGGCGAACCGCCGTATACGCTGTTCGACTTCTTCCCCGACGATTTCACGCTGATCGTCGACGAATCGCACGTGTCGTTGCCGCAAGTCCGCGGCATGTTCCACGGCGACGCGGCTCGCAAAACGACGCTCGTCGAACACGGCTTTCGCCTGCCGAGCGCGATGGACAATCGTCCGCTGAAGTTCGACGAATTCGAGAAGAAGCTCAATACCTGCCTCTGTTTGTCCGCCACGCCGGGGCCGTACGAACTCGAGCGTACCGGTGGCGAAGTCGTCGAACAATTCATCCGCCCAACGGGCCTCGTCGACCCGACGGTCCACATCAAGCCCGCGAAGGGACAGGTGAAGGATTTGGAGAAAGAAATCCGCATCCGTGCCGAGCGACAGGAACGCACGCTGGTGACGGTGTTGACCAAGCGCACGGCCGAAGACCTGACGAACTACTACCGCGAAGCGGGGCTACGCTGCAAGTGGTTGCACAGCGAACTCGACACGATCGAACGGGTGACGATCTTGCGCGAATTGCGGCAAGGCGCGTTCGATGTCCTCGTCGGCGTGAACCTGTTGCGCGAAGGATTGGACCTACCCGAAGTGTCGCTGGTGGCAATCCTCGATGCGGACAAAGAGGGCTTCTTGCGGTCGGACAAATCGCTGATTCAAACGATGGGCCGTGCGGCACGGAACGTGAATGCCGAAGTGATTCTTTACGCGGATAAGATGACGCAATCGATGCAGCGGGCGCTCGATGAAACGAACCGCCGTCGCGAACTGCAAACGGCGTACAACATCGAGCACAACATCACGCCGACGACGGTGCAATCGGCAATTTCGAGCGGAATCGAAGAGGAAGCCGAAGCGCACAAGCTCGCGCAAGAGGTCGCAGGCGTTAAGGAGGCCGAGTCGGCCACGGCGGAATACCTCGAAGAATTGCAGAAGGAAATGCTGCTCTCTGCGGAGAATCTGGACTTCGAGCGCGCCGCCCAATTGCGCGATAAAATCGCGAAGCTGAAAGGCGAAACGGTCGCCTCAACGCAAACGAAACCGAAGCGGAAAGGGCGAAACTTCAAGAGCAAGCGACCGACCGGGTGACCCCGGTCTTTGTAGCTGGGGTCTGTGACCCCGGTCTTTGTAGCTGGGGTCTGTGACCCCGGTTCTGAAGACCGGCCTCATAGAGGCCAGCTACAAAGAATGCCGTCACCCCTCCCCAGTTGCGGGGAGGGGGTGATGGAAACTTAACCCGCCTCGCTGTTTCATTCCCTTCAAATTCAGGAGTATTCGATGTCCACGATCTTGAACGATCTCGCCTCTACTGCGAATCTGAAACAGACATTCCCGCCGCAAAGCTACACGGAAAACCTCGATGGCGACCCGGTCGATCTGATCGCCTCCGACGGTTGCGGCTTCGCCGTGCTTCTGCTCGGTCAACTCGGCGTCGGCACGACGCTCGCCGCAAAACTTCAAGAATCGAGCGACCTCGTCACGTTCGTCGATGTGCCGAACGGCGCGTTCGCCACGTTCACAACTGGCGTGGATACGCATCTGCTCGGCTTCACGCGGACCCGGCGTTACGTCCGGATGCGACTCACCCTCAGTGGCACCGCCGACCTCTGCGCCGCCATCGGCCAACAGCGTAAGGAACTTTTGTAGCCACCGGAAGTTTCGCCACGGGTTTTTGTAGCTGGGGTCTATGACCCCGGTTTTTGTAGCTGGGGTCTATGACCCCGGTTGTCTCACCGGCCTCATAGAGGCCAGCTACAAATCCTGTAGCTGAGGATCGGGTTTTTGTAGCTGGGGTCTGTGACCCCGGTTTTTGTAGCTGGGGTCTATGACCCCGGTTGTCTCACCGGCCTCACAGAGGCCAGCTACACAAGAATGCGACTGCCAACAGACTCAGATGGAGGCCAGCTACACAAGAATGCGACTGCCAACAGACCCAGATGTGTGACCATCAAACTCGCGGAGATTGCCATGAGTATCGAGAGTATCGACGATGTGAAGTTGGGCCTACTGATCGACGGCGTGGCAGACGATGCGCTGATCGCGCAGTTGCAGACGGCGGCCGATGGCTATTTCGATACGCATTGCGGACGGTCGTTCGTCGGCGGAACGTTCACCGAATATTTTGCGGGCGGCAGTCGCGTGCTGTTGTTGCGTCAGTATCCGGTGCTGGCGGTGGCATCGGTTCACGTCGACGCGCTCGGCGACTTCGGCGTGCAGACTTTACGCGACCCGCAGACGTACGTCCTTCACCCCGAACGCGGCGCAATCGAATCGCGGAACGATGCGTTTTCGACCGCACAATATCCGCGTGCCGTGCGGGTGATCTACTCCACAGCTACGGGTGCCGTTCCGGCCGATGTCTCGCGCGCCTACATCGAACTGATCGGGCACTGGTATCGGTACGCCAAAACGCAACGGCAACTCGGGCACGTCAACGTGCTTTCGCAAACCGCCAGTGGCGTCGTAACCACCTACCCCTGGGGCCAATCGGGCGGCTTCCGCATCCCCAACGGCGTCGTGCAACTCTTAGCGCCGCACCGCGTACCAACGGTGTGAACCGACGAGCCACCGGGGTTTATCCCGGTGGAGATTTTGTTGTTTGAAGATTCTGTAATAGGTACTGTAACATGATGAGCGAAGTGAAAGGACAGTCTGTAGACCCCGCACGGTTCAAACCGTTTGAACCGCATGAGGTTCTGTACGATTTTGAAGGCCCTAAGACGTTCACGTTCTTCGATGCCGAACGGGAATTCTGTCTGGCGATTTGGTTCGATGAAGACCGCGAACGAGTTCGCTATTTCGTCGTTCCATTCTCCGTTGCACTGTTAGCCAAATTGAAAGATGGGCAAATCACCGTTCGCGAAGCACTCGACCAGCCGAGATTGTGGTTGGTGGATGTCGACAACCGGATGGTCCCAACCGCTGCCATTCGTACCGAGTTGTCTGCACTGCCCGAAGACGAATTACCCGTTCCTGGAACGATGCTCTACGCCTCGCTGGAAACGCCATCCCGTTTGCCAACGTCAGGTGAAGCGATCTCCAGCAATGGGATTCGCACCATCGCCGAACGGGCAAATCAGCGATAATTATCCCGGCGGATTATCCCCGCACGCAGTTCGCGGACTTCGTCTTCGAGTTGCTGTCGGCGGATGCCGAGCGCCAAGCTATCCGAAACCGAGTGGAGTGTTTCGAGGATGTCGTCCGAGAGTGTGCGGCGCGCGAAGACGGCCATCACGCCGACCACGCGGTCGTCGATGATGAGCGGGTGTCCGGCGAACGCGACCATTCCCTCGCGGATCGCCCAATCTTGATCGCTTACCTGCGGGTCGCCGACCACCGCGTTCGTGCGATGCGGCTTACGATCTTGTGCCATTCGACCGATCTTGAACTTTCCGACCGGGATCCGCGAATGCGGTCCGTCGAGGTGGGTATACAAACCCGCACTGGCTTGAAGTTCGAGCGTGGCGGTCGATTCGTTCAACGTCCATACGCGAGCGAAGGCCACAGCCAGGTGGCCGACGGCGAGTTCGACGAAGTTTTGCAGCGAGTCTTTGAGGCTGACGCCGCGAGTGAGTGCCGCCGCGGTTGCCGAGACGAACGCTGCCAATCGCAACCGTTCGGCGGCTTCGGCTTCCGCCTTCTTCCGGTCGCCGATGCCGCGAGAAATTCGCGAGGTTCCTACGATCGTACCGGATTCATCTTTCACCGTGGAAACGGTGAGGGATATGGGGATCGCGGTACCATCCTTGTGTACGCGAACGGTTTCATAATGCGCGATCTGTTCGCTTTGCTTCAAGTGGTTCAGTATCTCGGATTCTTCGCCAGCGCCTCCCGGAACGAAGAGCAACAAGAGGGATCGACCGATCACTTCGTCTGCCCGGTAGCCGAATAATCGTTCCGCACCGGGGTTCCAACTCTGGATGATGCTATCGAGCGAGGTGCTGTAAATTGCAACGTCGGCGGAATCGACGACGGCCGCCAAGTGAAACCGCGACTGCTCGGCACGACGGTGGGCGTCCGCCTGTCGAATACGTTCCGTGACATCGCGGGCCACGGCGTACATTGTCCGCTCTTCGGGCACGGCTTGGGAACTCCACTCGAACCAAAGATAATGACCGTGAATGTGCCGATAGCGGTTCAGGAACTGGACGCACGGCTCGCCGCAGTTTAATTTAGCGACGACGAGGATCGTTCTGTCGCGGTCGTCGGGGTGAACGAAATCGAGGAACGGGTGCGTGGTCATTTCCTCGAATGTATACCCGAGAATCCGATGGAAATTGTCGTTCACCCGTATGAAGTAACCCTCCATCGATGCGATGCAGAACAAGTCCAACGAGAGATCGAAAAACCGTACCAGATCTAGTTCCGCCCGTCGCTGTTCGCAGTGGAGGTGCGCCATCATCACTTCGACGACGTTCGCCGCGTCGGCGGGCCGGTCGAGGAGATCGGGCGACAGGCACCATTTCGCGAGCGTCACGGGGTCGAGCGGGGCCAGGCAGGCGTTCAACCGCAGGAGCGTATCGGCGGTGTTGGCGTGGGCGGCTTTTTCGTAAACCTCCCGCCCGTCGATGCCGGTATACGGCGGTAACCCCGTCAGAATTTCGCACAAGATGCTGCCGAGTCCGAACACATCCGCACGCTTATCGACGCGATCGTTTTCGCCGCGGGCCTGTTCGGGCGCGAGGTAGGCCGGGGTTCCGAATACCGTCCCGATTAACGTCTCGGTGAGCGTGGGATTGATTGGAATCGTCGGTTGGCTGGTGAGTTCCGAAGGTGCCGCGATCGGCTCGGGCGGTTCGATCTCGCCGAGCACCTTTGCCAGCCCCCAGTCCATGACTTTGACCACGCCGAACGCACCGACCATGATGTTCGCGGGCTTGAGATCGCGGTGAATCACCCCTTTGCTATGAGCAAACGCGACCGCTTGACAGATCTGAAGGAAGATGTTGAGGAGCAAGGGTAGATCGCACAACACATCCGTACGGCGTTGGAGGATTTGTTCTAACGTCTGGCCGTGTACCAACCGCATCACGAAAAACGGGCGATCATCGGGCGACATCCCCAGTTCGTGGATCGGGACGATCCCCGGGTGCGACAAGCGGCTGGTGATCCGGGCTTCTTCGAGGAACCGCCGAACGACGCTCGGTTTCCCTTTGTGCTCTTCCAGTAGAACCTTGACCGCAATTTCCCGCTTGAGTTGGATGTCCCACCCTGCGTGGACGACGCCTACGCCACCGCGCCCGATCTCCCCACCGACGAGATAACGGCCCGTGGGGTCCGTCGCAGTGGGCGGAGTGGGAACGACCGAACCTTCGACGGTATCGTCCGTCCCGTTGCGGCAGAAGTGGTTCGTCGTACCGGCTTCCCACAACGCGGGAACGAAATCGACGATCGTCAATTGCGGATCGATCGGTACTGGCGGGTCAGTGGGGGGGGTGATGGGCATTGGTAAGCCTCACGATTCAGCGGCGGGGCAGCCGCTGAATCTGTGGGAAATTATCGAATCCTTTACGAGTGACGGCACGCGGCTAACTGGAACGAATCGAACGGCCTTCTGCCTTCTACATCCAACAAAAATGCGCGATTCGTTTCCGTATGCACCATCATTACCAGGAAAAGATCGAGCGTCAAGTAGAAAAAGCGCCGGTTTTAATGATTGTCTGGATGAGAGTGCTACAACGTACGAGCCACCAGGTTCATCCGATTCAGCCGGTTCATCCCGGTGGCTCGTAATGGCAGGTTACTTACGATAAACCCAAGCCTTGCGCCAACGCTTGGGTTCCTGTCGCGTTTCTACGGTATGAATGGACGGGTTCCCGCACGAGCCTCGGCAAGATTACTGGACGAACCCTGCCGTTTGGGGGGCACGGTTCAAAACCCGGTTGCAGTTTTGCCAAATAAGACCACTAAAATTTGGCACGGTTCAAAACCCGGTTGCAGTTTTGCCAAATAAGACCACTAAAAATTTGGTTCCGGCGTGATTGGAATTGGGCGAAATCGGACGTAAGTACCTGTCCAAGAATTACTCCGTGAGCTTCGGATGTGGGCGGATCGTGTAGTTCCATTGCGGGCAGATCGCGTGGCGAGTGAGCTGTAT
>JAYVQG010000284.1:0-5200 GCA_043757025.1 Limnoglobus sp. | reverse complement strand
ATGCGTCCCGGTCAGACACGGAATTTAACCCAACTGTCGAGAATTCCATAAACTCTTTCCAACATTGTACTTCCGGCGGATACAGTAGAATTAGTTAGCACTACAGCGCGGGATTGAATACTGGATTCGCCACAAACCATTGCAGAACATGGCTTTGCATAGCGATATAGCCAGGTGCTACCGATATATGGCATTTGCGACTTAAACCCTTGTCCTGCAGAGGCTTATGATAATTATTGCGTACGATCCCGCGCTGTAGTGTTAGTTAGGCAACAGCCGACGTCCTGTCGGCAAAATGGACTCATGGTGTACTTTGAAATCAAATTATTGCTAACTCGAAGTTTAAAATCGGTTGCTAGCTATTTACTATTTAGTTGAACTAAACAGTCGGACATGGGCTCAACTCAAACGTCCATCTCACCTGTCTTCCGAATCCTGGCTTAAAACCGTTTGCAGTTGCACGAATTGCGTACACTACGCCTGCTGGTGCTGGGTTCGTGAATATGTGTTCGTACGCGCCCATGTTGAAGTCGGCGAAAGTGAGCGTCTTTACCAGGAATAGATTCGATGGTGTGAATTTGCCCGTGTTGTCGACAGTCCCGACTTCGAGCGTTGCATTTGTAAATGACATCCCGACCGGAATCGTGACGGCTCCAGTCACTTTGATGTATCGCAAATTCATCGGCGCAGGACCAACGATGTTTGTAGGATTCGCAGTCATGTTCTGCGCGTGTGCCGTAGTGGCCATCAAGGCCAACAGGGCGAGGGAGAGGAGAGACTTCTTCACAACGAACTCCTTGCGAAACATGGGGTAGATGCCGGATCGGTGCGACCCGCGAAATCGATCTTATTGTTACCCCCCTTCGTCGCGGAATTCCTTGAGTGTGCCGCCGGTCGTGATGCTCTTCGCAAGTGCGGCTTGCACGCTGTCGTCGGTTTCTCGAATCGCATTGTCCGCAACATGGAACGCGATATTTCGCGCATCATCTACGAGGATTCGGTGCGACGGAACCGGCAGGATGGCGGCCTTATCGAGCCATCGCGCCGCGACTTCAATTTGCGGGTATCGGACTCGGGGTTCGTCCGGTGGCGAGGCCACAATAGGCACGTTGTCCGGCGGTGCGATTACTGGTTCGATGCCCGCTTCATTGGCCACGACCTTTGAAGCCGTCAACCATCCGAGCAATTGTGCGTCGCGGATGCCTGCGGCGAGGATCGGCGATACACGCTGCAATTCCGCACGTACCGCCTTCGCCGCCGCCGTCGGATCGCGCCGGTTCTGTGCCACGATCCGCAACAGTCGCGCCCGAATCGCACCCGATATTTCGCGGGCGTGCGGAAGTGCATGATCGAGAAGATCGGAGACTTTCATTATTGATCATCGTCGTCGTCGTCGTCCTCGAAGCCGATTGCGATGTCACCGTGAAGACCGCCTTCGACGGCAGGGCGGGAAAAGATTTCGGGAACGTCCGGCGTACTGTTAGCGTGACGTTTTTGAAACTCTGCTTCGAGCCTCGCGCGGCGTTTCTCGAATTCCTGATCCCATTCGACTGTCATATCAAACCCTCTTTTGACAGGAACTTATGCACGTTCGGGTAATCGTTTTTTACGTAGTCTGCGCCGTGTTCTACCAACACGCCCCCCAAGTTCAACCGCAATTCTGAATAATTTCCCATTCCCATTAAAGTTTCGATGAAAGGGCAGTTTGACGCAACGGATGCCGTGAGTCAAGCGAAACCGCTGCCGCCGAACGTGTACACCGCCGCAACCTGGCCGCCGAGTTCAGTGTTGTTGGTCGAGGCAATCGAGATCCCACGCCATGTTTGTGGCGGTTGAGATCTTTGAGGCTAGCCCAGCCGGTGCGGGGTACGGTTGGCTCGGACATGCAGCATCTCGTCGAAGGCGGGGTTGCGGAAGGTATCCCAAGGTATACCCGTTCGCCGCGCCAGATGCCAGAGTTTATACTTCCTCGCGGTAATTACTAAGATGTATTTTTCGATTCCAACCCACTGAGGTACGCCAAATGTCGATGGAACCGCCGATCCGGATTGGCTTTCTCGGTGCGGGGCAGATGGCGACGGCGCTCGCGAAAGGTTGGGCGACGGCGGGGTTGCTCGATTTGACGCATAGCCTCGCGAGCGACCCGTACCCGGCGGCACGCGAGAAATTTCAGGCGACGACGGGGATCCGTGCCACGAGCTCGAACGCCGAGGTGATTGCCGCCGCCGACGTTCTCGTGCTGGCGGTGAAGCCGCAGATGATGAACGCGGTGTTACCCGAAGCGGCGGCCACGATCTCGGCGAAACATCTCGTGGTTTCAATTGCGGCGGGCATTACACTGAAACAACTGGCGGAATTACTCGGGAGCGACACGCGGCTGGTTCGCGTGATGCCGAACACGCCGTGCCTCGTCGGCGCGAGCGCGACGGGTTACAGCGTTGGCCCGAAAGCGACGGCGGCAGATGGCGAACTCGTCGGCAAGCTGTTTCGGTCCGTGGGCAATGCCTTCGCGGTCCCGGAGAATCTGCTCGATGCGGTCACGGGACTCAGCGGTAGCGGCCCGGCGTACGTTTACGTGATGATCGAAGCGCTCGCCGACGGTGGCGTTCGCGTCGGGTTGCCGCGCGACATTGCGTTGTCACTCGCCGCGCAAACGGTGTTCGGTGCCGCAAAAATGGTCCTCGAAACGGGCAGCCACCCCGCCGCGTTGAAAGACGCCGTCGCCAGCCCCGGCGGGACAACGATCGCCGGATTGCACGCACTCGAACGCGCCGGGTTTCGGGCGGGTCTGATGGACGCCGTCGAAGCCGCCGCGAAGCGGGCCACGGAGTTGGGGCAGAAATAACGAACGAAACCCGCACGGGATCAGCCACATGCAAAACGAACTCGTTTTGATCTTCGACTTCGGCTCTCAATTCGGGCAACTGATCGCGCGGCGCGTGCGGGAGTTGAACGTCTTTTGCCAAGTCGTGCGGCACGATATTACCGCCGAGCGCGTGAGGGAACTGAACCCGAAAGGGATCATTTTCTCCGGCGGTCCCGCGAGCGTTTACGAACCGAACGCGCCGAAGTGCGACCCGAGGATCTTCGACTTGAATATCCCCGTGCTCGGCATTTGTTATGGGATGCAACTCGCTTGCCATACGCTCGGCGGACACGTGGCACCGGCTGCGGCGCGCGAGTTTGGCCGCGCGACGCTCAACGTGAATAATGCGAACGACATCTTTCGCGGCTACCCGGCCGAGTCGACCGTCTGGATGAGCCACGGCGATCAGGTTCACACGATGTCCGGCGATTTCGTGCCGTTGGCCTTCACGGATACCTGCCCCGTGGCTGCGGTCAAGCACGTGACGCTGCCAGTGTATGGCTTGCAGTTTCACCCGGAAGTCAGCCACACGCCGCACGGCGGGCAGATTCTGGCGAACTTCCTGCGCGATGTCTGCGGCTGCCAGGGCCTCTGGAAAATGACGACATTCATCGATCGCACGGTGGCGGAGATTCGCGATCGCGTAGGGCACAAGCGCGTCATCTGCGGGCTGTCCGGCGGGGTCGATTCCGCGGTATGTGCGGCGATTCTGGTGAAGGCGATCGGCAAGCAACTCGCGTGCATTTACGTCGATAACGGACTGATGCGCGAAGGCGAAACCGAGATGGTTCGCCACACGTTTCGCGATTGGTTCAAGGCCGATTTGCACGTCGTCGATGCGGGCGAGGAATTCCTGAGTGCGCTGAAGGGCGTCACCGATCCGCAGGAGAAACGCAAGATTATCGGCCGCGTGTTCATCGACGTGTTCAAACGCGAAGCACTGGCGATTCCCGATGCGCACTTCCTCGCGCAAGGCACACTCTACCCCGATGTGATCGAAAGCGGTGGCTCGGTCGATGGCCCCGCCGCGACGATCAAACTGCACCACAACGTCGGCGGGTTGCCGAAGGAACTCGGCTTCGAGTTGGTCGAGCCGCTCCGCGATTTATTCAAAGACGAAGTGCGGCGCATGGGCATCGAACTCGGCTTGCCCGAAGACCTCGTCTGGCGTCACCCGTTCCCCGGTCCGGGCCTCGCGGTGCGCTGTCTCGGCGAGATTACCCCAGAGAAACTGACCGCGATCCGGCTCGCCGACACGATCTTCCTCGAAGAGCTTTACAAGAGCGGTTGGTATCGCAAAACGTCGCAGGCGTTCGCGGTGCTGCTGCCGGTGCAGTCGGTCGGCGTGATGGGCGACGGGCGAACCTACGAGAACACAATCGCGCTGCGCTGCGTCCAAACCGACGACTTCATGACGGCCGATTGGTCGCATCTGCCGCACGACCTGCTGGCCCGCGTCTCGACGGCGATCATCAACCGCGTCAAGGGCATCAACCGCGTCGTTTACGACATCAGCAGCAAACCCCCCGCGACCATCGAATGGGAATGACCCGCATCGATATTTGTTCCGCGATGGACGAAGAAACCATCGCGCGATTGCAAACCGCGTTGGGCGAACTCGGTTTCGTCGCCGACGACAACTGGCACGATTCGCCGCTCGGCGTCGGCCTCAGCCGCTATCGCTGCGATGCGGACGAAGTGTCGGTGTTCATCGATGCGTGGTCGGTCGATCTCGCTGGCCCGGAACTGGCCGTGCAACGCATCGTCTCGCTATTATCGAACTGAACCATCCCTCAACGGAGCAACATCATGGCTTGGCCAACGAAGATCATCGGCGCGTTACTCATCGCTCTCGGCCTGTACGCCTACATGAATTCGACGCCGAACGAGAACGGCGTTGTCCCGATGACATCGCTGATCCCCGCGTTCTTCGGCATGATCATGCTCGTTTGCGGCGTTCTATCGGACAACGATAAACTTCGCAAACACGTCATGCACGTCGCTGCGATGGTCGGCGTGCTGGGTGCCATCGGTGGGTTCATGCCGCTGATCCGTCAAGCCAGCAAGGGCCTCGAACTCGACCCGACGAAACTGGCCGCCGCGTCCGGATTGCTGATGAGCGCCCTGTGTGCGCTGTTCGTGTTCCTGTGCGTGCGTTCGTTCATCGCCGCGAAGAAAGCGCGGCTGGCTGCAATCCCGTCGTAGCCTCGATGCGCGTCGAGTATAATACCGTCGTCATCATCGGAGAGCAATCATGGCCTCGGCAACATTCGACACACTGAAATTCGCGAATGCGCTCAAAGCGGTCGGCGTGCCCGACAAGCAAGCCGAGGC
>JAYVQG010000283.1:0-5204 GCA_043757025.1 Limnoglobus sp. | reverse complement strand
CGTGGTTTGAGGCGAGTCGTGCGGTCCTCGGACTCGATTTCGACGTGGACCATCGCGAGCCATTCGTCGGCGGTTGCCGTTGCGTGCGAGGTGAGATTCTCGGCGGTGCGGAGCTTCGCCACGAGGTCGAGCACGTGCCGTTCGCCTTCGGGCGGGTCGGGCAATATTTCCTTGTCGAGCCACACAGTGGTGTCGAAATCGAACTGCACGGCCCACTTCGGCAAGAACAGTTGCATGAACTCCGGGAAGAACTCGCGGATCATCGACTTGAATCGCTGGTCGTGGTCCATGATGGCTACTTCCCGATGCAGACGGCGCACGTCGGTTTGCGGGCGAGCGGGCCTTCGAGGTTGCACGTGGCGATGATGAGCTTCCCGCCGTGGATCGTCGGTCCGCCGTAGATCATTCCCGGCGACTGCACGGCGGCGTCTTTCCCGAGGTCGAGCTTCCACTTCTCAGTACCGAGTTTCAAATCGATCGCATGAACCGTACCCTGTAAATCGCCGATGTACACCACACCGCCCACGATGGCTGGCGGTGCGAACAGCGGCATTTTCGCATCGTAAATCCAGCGGCGTTCGCCGTCGGCCATCGCGTACGCACGCACTTTGCCATCGGTGGCGGTACACACCGCGAGTTCCGGCGTGAGTGCCACGCAGGCGACGACGCCACCGGGGACTTCCTTCCGCCACTTCTCTTTTCCGGTCTTCAGGTCGAACGCGGTCAGGTCGCCTTTCGCGCCTTTCAGCATCGTGTAGTAGTAACCGATCGTGCTGCCTGAAACGACGACGGTATCGCCAATCGCCGACGCCCCGCCCCACGGGTTGAGCTTCAAAGGTGCGGTCCATACGGTGTCACCGGTCGCGGCACGCAGGCAGTACAGCGCGCGTTCGCCGACCTTTTCTTTGTCCAAATAGCTCGTGGTTACCAGCACATTATCGCCCATAACGCACACCGGCGCATCGACGTGCCACTTCTGTTCGCCCTTCTTCCAGTGCAGTTTCGGCGCGGGTTTCAGCAGTTGATCTTCGTTCGGCGGCACCGCGAAGTCGGGGTCTTTCTTCTTGTCGGTTTCGTACTTTGCCAGCAGTTCTTTCCACTTCGCGTCTTGCATCGTCTGAATCTCGGCGGCCCCGAGTTCCTTGCCGTCGAGCATCGCCTTTTCGAGTTCGACGCAAAACACGCCCGCCGCGCCGCCGCCCATGTACACGCGGCCATTCGCCAGCGATGGTGCGCCTTCGAGATGGACGAGGTCGCCGGGTAACGGCAGTTGCCAGATCGGGCGGCCCGTGTCGGCGGTTAGGCAGTGGAGAATGCCGCCGGAGTCTTGGTGCATTCCGTCGCCGAGGACGAGGAAGTTACCCAAAGTGGCCGGCGAGGACACTGACGCGAGACGCAGGTACGGTGCGGAGCGCGTCCACGCGGGCTTCGGTTCGCCCTTCGCATTTCGCGGGTAAAGCGACACGACTGGCCGGTTGAAACCGCCGAGTGCCGAGAGGTAAACGTTCTCGCCGACCGGCACCGGCGACGCCACGAAGTGATCTTGCGATTTCACCGCCCACAGCACGCCGGGCGAGTCCGGTACCGCAATGCCATCGGTGTTGCCCGTCCGCTGCGGGTTCCCCCGATACGTCGCCCACGGCTCCGCCGCCACCGACAAAACCGCCAACAAACCGAACAATAATCGCATGAGAGGACCACCTGCTTAAAGCTAAGATTTCACCGCTTAAAACTAAGATTTAAAGGCTTAAAACTAAGATTTAACCGCAGAGTCAGAAGAGTTCGCGGAGAAGAAAAATCAAAACTCGATTTCATTCAGATCAGAATAAAATCGTGTATCGGTTTTCTCCGCGTTCTTTGCGCACTCCGCGGTTAAAATTCTTATCACTTGAAACTCACATCGTTACCATTTCACGTTCATCGGCGAAGTTGCGACGACGATGTCTTTGACGACGGCGGTGCCGCCCGCTTTGCGAATCTCGACTTTGTAGTTCCCCGGCAACAGTGCGAAGCGCGGAGCCAGTCCCGACTGCCCGCCGCGTGCATCGCCGCCGGTCATTGTGCTGGCGGCCACTCGGCTGCCGTCGGCAGCCTTCACGGTGACGATGCCACCGACGGGCAAACTCGTTCCCGCGAGGTCGATCGTCACCGGCGTCTTCTTCGCGGGGGTCATCGTGGCACCGAACAGGATCGCGGAGTCTTGCCCTTCGTTCGACAGTAGCAAGTCGAGTCGCCCGTCGCCGTTGATGTCCGCGAGGCACGCCGCTTGCGTGTTGAACAGCTTCTGGTTCAGACCAATTTCGGCAGTCTGGTTCGCGAACGTGCCGTTGCCGTTATTTTTGAAGTACAGGTTCGGCCCGCGCAACCGAGTGACGATGAGATCCGGAAAGCCATCGTTGTCGAAGTCGCCCCACGCGGCCCCGACCGCACCGAGTATCGGTGCGCTCAAGTCGCCGGCCATCGCGATGACATCGGTGAATTTCCCGGTGCCATCGTTGCGGTACAGCTTGCACTTGCCATCGGCTTGCGGGACGAACAAATCGAGGTGGCCATCGCCGTTAAAGTCCTCGACCACCGGCCCGACTTTGCCCGTGGCGTACTGCAAACCCGAGTCTGGTTTGCGTTCGAAGCGGTTGCCGGTGTTTACGAACAACAGCCCCGTGCCGGCCCCGTAAACGAAGTCGGCTTTGCCGTCGCCGGTGAAGTCCGCAACGGTGAGCGTGTCGCCTTTGACATCGCCCGCGTTGCCATCGGGGCCGAAGCCCCATGCTGCAGAGACATCGTCGAACAGCGGCTTCGTGCTCGAACCGGCGCTACCGACTTTGAAGTAAAATGCCGATTCGCCTTCCGCATGACACAGCTTGATTAGTAGCCGGTTCTTGCCCGCTTTCAGCTTCAGGTTCAACGCGATTTGATCCGCCGCTACGGGGTGTGCAACGGTACTGGCGTGAATCTTCTCGCCGTTCAGCCAGATCGTCGCCGCATCGCGATTGCCGAATGACACGGGTACGTCACCGGCGGCGACGGCGTCGAGTTCGCGATGCAAGTAGATGGCGCAATTTCCCGCGAACGGCGCGAGCGAGTTGACTTGGCCATCGGGGTAGTTACCCTTCACCCAGCCGCATTCGATGTCGCGTTTGCCCTTATATTTCTTGGCGACATCGAAAGCATCGGCTTCGGGGGCAAAGGCATGGGCGATATTGCCTTTGCCATCGCCTTGGCGGAACGGGCCGACGGCATACCAGTCGCCGAGCTTCGGCGGCACCACTTTCGCTGCCGGGTCGTTGCCGCGTGCGTTGCGGTACAACCGTAATCCGTGGAAGCCGTTCGCGAGTAAAATGTCCGGGTGGCCGTCGCTGTCCGCGTCGATCCACGCCGCCGCCGTGAGGTTGTAACAGGCCTCTTGCGGCAGGCGGTTGCTGTCGTCGCGGAACAGCCCCTTACCGAGGTTCGTGTACAACTTCGGCCCCGTTGCGGTGGCTAACAGCAAGTCCGGCAAGCCGTCGCCGTCGTAGTCGGCCCACACGGCAGATCGCGCCCCACCGACGAGGCCCGGCAGTCCCACTTCGCTAAACGCATCGCCGCCGTTCTGCAATAACATCACGCGATTCGCCCCGACGAGGCAGATATCGAGCTTGCCATCGGCATCGAAATCGATTGCGGAAATGGACTGCGCATCGGCCCCAATCGAACCGAGTGCCGCGAGCCTATCGAAGCCTGGCATCCCGGCCAGCCGCCGAATGTCTTCGCCGCCCCAACCCGTGAAGTCCCGCTTCGGGTTGTAGTCTTGTAACTTCAGACTCGCTCGCAACCGTTGCACTTTCGCGGTCTTCTTGTGCAATGTTTCCTTGTCGCCATCGACCATGCACGGCACGATCACTTCCTTGCCGTCGACGATTTCCTTGACGAATCCGCCAAACTTTTCGACTTTGCCCGAGTAGCTTCGCAACAGGAACGGCTCGCCGTGCGACATGTTCCACCACTCGCCGCCGGGGTAGGCTTGGTACCACGTCGCGCCGATGTACGTTTCGCTCGCGCCGCCGTTGTGGCAAAACACCGCCTGTTTGCCGACCTCCGCCCAGTTCATAATCTCCTGCCATTCGCCGGGCCGCAGTCCGCCGAAGCCAATGTTGTGCTTGATTTCCTCTTGCGGGTGCTTGCCTTTCACATCGAGCAGCTTCTTGTAAACGATGAGATTTTTCTGCTTATCCACCTTGGTGACGACCATCGTGCAGACGTTCGTCGACTGCGTAATCAGCGACCCGAGCGACATCGGCGCTTCGACGTACGCGAACGCCGGCATCGCAAAAACCACAACGGCAATCAGTGCAAGAACGATCCGCATCGCAAACCCTCCAATGACATTCCCAACGGGAGAACACCCAGTGTCCCCAATCGGCGCGCCGTGTCAATAGCCGACCGGTTTCGCGTCCCGAAGTGGGTTATTTATGAAAATCTTTGACAAATCGTTTGACGTTGCCACGAGTCTTGTTAGAGTGTTTTTAACGAATGTGCGAAAAAGGGCACATTCGGCACATTCTCTTGTTGATGAATGCGCTGATTGCGGGTTGGAGTTATGTTCGTTCCATTTCACGGCGAATGCGTGCCCGTATTCGTTCCATTTCGGGAGTATCTGCGATGATGCGGAAGATTTCCAAAGCGTTCTCTCTCGGCTGCGTGGCCGCAGCCATCCACATTGCGTCGACGCAAGGGTGGGCCAGTTCCTCTGCAAGCGGCGGCGCGCCGATACCAATTGACGATCCGCCGCCATGCACGGGAATTGAGGATCATCAATGGTGCTACAACGCACCGGGAAAGACCTGCACTTTGCAATATGGGGTTTACCTGCAAACAACCGCCAACAAAACTCGAACCGAATCGCCTGAGTCAACATCGGCTGTGGAATGCCTGGACGACCAAGTTAAATGTCAACCACACGACACTCACATTGCCGAGCTTGGCTGCAAATAACAACGGATCTCTACACTTCGCCGAATTCAAATGCCTCACTGCATTTTGAGTTTGTAGTAGAAGGTGCAAGATTCTTGGCGGTGACGGATTGCAACCGTCACCGCTGATTTCAAAAGGACGATTCTTTACAATAATATTACCTCGGTTCGTATGATCCGCACGTTGGACTCCCCTGCGGCATTTGCGGGATAGAATGAGCCTTGACACCCCTGGAGTACTTCACATGGCCATCG
>JAYVQG010000282.1:0-5208 GCA_043757025.1 Limnoglobus sp. | reverse complement strand
CGATCGAAGCGCGACTGGAGCGTTCTGCGACTCTACCCAAGTACGACATCGTCATCCACCCCAAAGCAGGTAAATCATGACGTGCCGGACGCCTTACTGCATCTATGTACGAATGTATTGCTGCGAGATTCGATCTAATTATGCCTGAAATTGCCTTTTACAGGCGTTTTACAGAAGAGGAACACCCAGAGGAGTTAAATCACAAGCGTATCATCAAAGATTCCGAAACAGCGTTTCAAGCGAATGGTGTCAGATGCAAATTTGGTGAAATTGACCAGCAAATTGATTCAGTATTGGATAGAGGCGACGATAGATTAGTCGCATTCACACTGCTGGACAAAAATATTTTAGAGATGGTCGAAAGTATTCTCATTAACCTTCTCGTTAAAAACCATGGAACTTACGCTTGCATTATTGTCCCGCAAGATTTTGAATTTAATGATCATGGAGACATTGAGATAATTACTACATACGGAATATTCGTTCGAGTACCTGATGTAAATGAGTGATTCATCATAAGCTATGCGGGTATGTATTACGATGTTGGGGATCGCACCACCGATAGCGTCTACGTTGGCACCAATGGCGGCACAGCCTGGACGCGGCCATCGACCGTTCCCGCTCGTTCGGTTGCGGGCGCACCTGCTTGCGACAATCGGCGTGGATCGCGAGCGATTATCGGCCAGCGACTTCTCGGCCCAGCAGTCGGTTCATTTGCAATTCGACGATGGCTCATTCGCCCGGTTTCGCTAGTAATACGAAGCGATTGGTAAGTACTGGCCCGCTCGGCTTGCTGACGAACGAGCTTCGGATTGGGAGTTTTATTTTGCTCGGGCTACGGGGCTACGGTATGATAGAAGCGAAATCGAGCCATTAATTTCGTCCACTATTTTGCGACACGGCTATGACACTCACGACAACTTTCGCAACTCCCGTTTCCGCTGTTCCCGACCGTCGCGGGCGGTTCGGCGACTACGGTGGGCGGTACGTTCCCGAGACACTGATGTTCGCGCTCGAACAACTGACCGATGCGTACGACGATGCGCGTCGCGATCCGCTATTCGAAGCGGAATTTCACCGCATTTTGAACGAGTACGTCGGTCGGCCATCGCGGCTGTACTTCGCAGAACGACTGACGCAAGAAGCGGGCGGCGCACGCATCTTCTTGAAGCGCGAAGACCTCAACCACACCGGCGCGCACAAAATCAACAACGCGATCGGGCAGGCACTCTTAACGAAGCGGATGGGCAAGAAACGCATTATCGCCGAGACCGGTGCGGGCCAGCACGGCGTCGCATCGGCAACGGCGGCGGCGCTGCTCGGGATGTCGTGCCGCGTGTATATGGGCACCGAGGATATTCGCCGCCAGGAACTGAACGTCTTCCGCATGAAGGCGATGGGCGCGGAAGTCTTCCCCGTTGAAAGTGGCAGCCGAACGCTGCGCGATGCCGTCAACGAGGCGATGCGCGAATGGATGTCGTCGGTCGAAAGCACGCACTACATCATCGGCAGCGCGATCGGGCCGCACCCGTTCCCGATGATGGTTCGCGATTTCCAATCGGTAATCGGCCGCGAGGCGCGCCAGCAGTGCCTCGAGCAGATCGGGCATTTACCCGATGCGATTGTCGCGTGCGTTGGCGGCGGGTCGAACGCGGCCGGGATGTTCTACCCGTTCATCGACGATGAGAATGTCGAAATCGTCGGCGTCGAAGCGGGTGGACGCGGACCGAAACCCGGCGGGCATGCCGCGACATTAAACTACGGCCAGCCGGGCGTCCTCCACGGCACGTTCACGTACGTTTTGCAAGACGACGACGGCCAAACGTCCGACGTGCATAGCGTCTCCGCCGGGCTGGATTACCCCGCCGTCGGCCCCGAACACAGCTTCTGGAAAGACAACAATCGCGTGCGTTACTGCAACGTCACCGACGACGAAGCGATCGAAGCGTTCTACCTGTGCAGCCGCCTCGAAGGGATTCTGCCCGCACTCGAAACCGCACACGCCATCGTCGAAACGATGCGGATGGCCGCCGAGCGCGACGCCGACGAAGCGATCGTTCTGTGCTTCAGCGGCCGCGGCGACAAAGACTGCGCCGAAGTTGCCCGCATCATGGAAGCGCGAGGACGATAGCCCCGGTTTCGATGGGTGGACATCGATTTATCGCGTTCGTTGCGCGTACCACTCGCCGAACGCCGACTTCTGGGCCGGTTGCGATGCCAGGCCGATTGCGGTATCGCGCGATTGGCGACCGCCTTTCGCATCGCCCTGCTGATGCTGACAGACGCCCAGATACAGGTGAACCTGCGGGAGCAGCGAGTGAATCGCCAGCGTTTCGCGGCAGATGGTTTCGGCTTTTTTGTAGTCGTTTTTGCCGAGATACGCGACGGCGAGGAGCAGCCGGTGGTCGACGGACTTCGGGTTGATGCGAATCAGTTCCTCCGCAGCGGCGATGGCCGCATCGAACTGACGATCGCCGTTCGCAGCATCGGCGAGTATCGTCAGCGCTTTTTCCGAATCTGGGGCGAGATCGACGGCGGTTTTGGCGGCTTTTACCGCTAAACTGTAGTCTCCGCGCGCCGAGTGGATGTCTGCCGATGCCTGCCACGATCGCCGATCGCCGGGCCACGATTTCAACGTCATCATCAAACGATCTTCGGCGAAACTGGACAAGTATCGCCGCATCTCGCGCGCTGCGGGCGGGAGTTCGCCGAGCTTGTTTGCAAGGGCGATTCCCAGGTCGCGACTGCGTTCGTCCGCATCGGGCGCGTACTGCGTCGGGCGAAATGCCACGAGCGGTTCGACGCCGGGCGGCAACCGGCGCGTCGGCTGTTTCGTCGCCGTACCCAGACGCGGAATGCGGTGATCGGTAATCGACGTATGGGCAATGTTCGTGCTGCTCGCCTTCGGCATATGACACGCAATGCAACTGTTGTCCTTGGCGATTCGCGCGGGTGCGGGTAGCGAACAGCCCTTCTTTTCGTGGCAATTTAGGCAGCGCACGTTGAAGTGCGCGGCCATCGCCGCATCGGCGGGGCGCAAGTGCGGGTCGTGGCAGGTCGTGCAATCCATCTTGCCAACGCTCGCCGTAAAGCATTGGCTCGCGGTCATTTGCTCGAACTGTCCCACCGAATGATGCGGGTCGACGGCATCCGGATGGCGAACGAATACGCTCGTAAATTGCTCCCACGGCAGGCCGGGACGGTAATCGAACAGATCGCGGCCACGGCGGGCCACCCGCGCTTCGCCTTGGAGGTGGCACTGCTGGCAGATGCTCATCCGCAGTTCGCCGGAAAGGTGTTTCGGGTTCACGATGGTCGTGTCGATACCCGTGAACGGCTCGCCGATGCTCCGTTCGGCCACGTGGAGTTCGCCGGGGCCGTGGCAACGTTCGCAGCCCACGTTGGCCTGAAACGCGAATAGTGGCTGCTGGTAGCGGTTTTGCGAGCGTCCGACGGGTTCGACGCGATCGACGTGGCAGAACAAGCATTCCACGCCGATCGGCCGCTTCCCGCCACGGCTGAGATCGAAGCCCGGCGACACATCCCATTTGTCCACGCCTTGGCCGAACCAACTGATCGGCGTCTGCGTCACCGCGCCGTCGGCGACGGTCAAATACGATCGCCCGCGCGTGCCGGAACCGATTGCCACGTCGGAGGTCACGACGAGATCGGGGAGCGGTTTGCCCGTCGAATCGTTTGCCGTCATGCGATGGCGAACCGTATCGCCCACGCGCTCGACGCGCAGCCCATAACCCTGAACGTTCAGGCTGTTTTTGGCATCGTACGTCTCGATGGCGGAAGCCTTTGCGACGTATTCGGCCGATCGGCCCATCGGGTGTGCGTGGTAGTTCTTGTCGATAGTGGGATGGCACCCGGAACAGGCGGCATCGCCGACGTATTTGACGTGCGGTTTGACGTTGCGGAACGGCGTATCGAACGCCAGCCGCGGGTCGGGCGCGACCGCGTCGGGACGGATCGTTTCGATGGTTTTTTGAGGATCGATCGCGGCTGGGGCCGATCGGTAAAACCCGTACCACACGCCGCCGATTGCCGCAATCAGCGCCACCGCAAGCAGGATGCGTACCAGAGAGTTCATTCGCGTCTCACGAGATTCGGTTTTGCAAAGATACCGCACTCGGCGTTTGCATCAAACCGAATTCCCCCAATTCTCATTGTCGTATGCGAAATTTGAGTCTTGGAAACGTGCCAGCGAGGAAGATGCAAAAAGGAGAACCGAGAGTGGAGATAAGGGGAGTTGAACCCCTGACCTCTTGAATGCCATTCAAGCGCTCTACCAACTGAGCTATATCCCCATTCGTACCTTTGTATTCGCACCGTCGCGTTGCGTCAATCCTCCGTTCGACTTCTGCTTCTGGAACGCGAGCGGTTACGAAATACCGAAATCACCACAGAGTCACAGAGAACGCAGAGTAAGAATGAGAATTAGTTATTGAAATAACTAATTCTCATTCTTACTCACAACTAACCACTAACCACTGACAACTACTTTTATCCCACGAACACGCCGCCCGTAAATCCGCTGATCGAATCGAAGTCGAACTGGGCCGGTGGCGTGCCACTTGCGGCGATGTTCTTGCCGAGATAACCCGTAACGCGCGAACCGGCTCCACTTCCCGAACCGACGACCAAGTCGGCACGGTTATCGCCATCGAGATCCTTCACCGCGACGCGAATGCCGCCGCGACTGTCGACGTCGCCGCCGAAGAAGTTCGCGAGGTTCACGTATTGATTCGTCAGCAAACTCTTGCCGTCGAGTGCCAAGACACGCGGCCCGCCGCCCGGTCCGCCGCCCGCGATCAGGTCCGCGAAGCCATCGCCATTAATGTCGCCGGCGGTGACGAAGATACCGTTGCGTAAGGCTTGCTCGAACGCGAAGAAGTCGCCGAAGATCTTCACGGGTGCGCCGGTGCTGAGCGACTTGCCATCGAACGCCGCGACCCGTGGCCCGCCGCCGAAGCCGGCCACCACGATGAGGTCAGCCACGCCATCGCCGGTCATATCCGCGATGGCGGAGCGTGCGCCGCCACGGAAATTCACATCGTCGATGCCGAAGAAACTCGCGATCTTCGGGAAGCCGATCACACCGCTATAAACGTCCGCACGCGGCCCGCCACCTTCATCCGGCGTGATCGCGAGATCCGGAATGCCATCGCCATTGACATCGCCCGCGGAGACGTAAACCCCACC
>JAYVQG010000281.1:0-20245 GCA_043757025.1 Limnoglobus sp. | reverse complement strand
GGATCGAGTTCGAACGCGGAGAGCGTCGTTGCCACTTTTGCGAGCGCCAACGCATCGCCACCGATGCCGCAACAGAGGTCCGCAATGTGCTGCGATCCGCGAAAGCGCGTCGCACGATGCTGTGCGACGGTTTCGCTCGACGACTGTTCGAGTGCCTCTTTGGTGAAGAACATCCGAGCCGCATTTTGGAACTTCGATGCGGCTTTTTGGCGAAGGATTGCGGTTTCGAGCGCAGCTTTGGCGATCTCAACGGGGTAGCGTTTACGGAGTTTGTCGAAGCACTGTAGGAAGCGCGTTTCGGTCGGCGATAACGCCATCGCGACGGCCAAGGCAGCCTCGCCGGAGGGCGTGCGGAGAAAATCGAAGGTACTGAGTTCCATCACTTTGAAGTATGAATTCGTGCGACGCCGTTCCGGTTGATGCGCGAGGCGTACGGTCGGAATTCGATCCGTTCGGTTGGTATCCGTTGCAGAGCATGCAAGATCGGGATACAATTTCCACGTTCGCAGAACTATGCACCTAATAAGGATGCGCTCGTGCAAATTAAGGTTTCCGCCCGTCACGGGCATCTCGATGCCGCCACCCAAGAGAAAATCCGCGAAAAAGTGGAGAAACTCCTCCATTATTTCGAACGGGTGAGCCAAATCGAAGTGACAGTCGATCTGAATGGGGACGAGAAGAAGGTCGAAATTCTTCTGAATGCGGAACACAAGCACGATTTCGTCGCGCACGCACAAGCTCCCGAAGTGTGCGTGGCCGTGGCCGCTGCGGTCGATAAAATGAAGATTCAGTTGAACCATTATAAAGAGAAGATTCAAGATCATCGTCGCGACCCGGCGCATGGGTCGATCGAAGGTAAAAAGAACGGAAGAACGGACGATCGGGATCTCGCGGACGACGAATGAGAAACGTGCGATCGGCTGCACCCGGTATTCCCGACAGGAACGATGCTGATGCGAATGGCTCACTTTATCATTCGAGATGCCATCATCCCCGAATTGCGCGCGACGACTCGCGACAATGCGATTCGAGAAATGGTCGATGCTCTGCACGAAGCCGGTCAATTGCCGAATGCGGATCGCGATGACATCGTGCGGGCGGTGCTGCGCCGCGAGACGCTCGGCACGACGGGTATCGGGCAAAATATCGCGATCCCACACTCGCGACACCCCTCGGTCGGACAACTGATCGGGACGATCGCGATCACCAAACAAGGCGTCTCATTCGACAGCGTCGATGGGGAACCCGTACACGTTCTCGTCCTGCTCATCTCTCCGCCGGATCGGCCGGGGGATCACTTGCGAGCACTCGAAAATGTCGTTCACTGCTTTCGCGATGAAGCTCTGGTGAAGGCATTGAAAAACGCGACGACGCGCGATGAGATTTGGCGACTGTTAGACGGCGGAAGCGAGGCCGCACAATGACCGAAACGACTGGCACGAACGGCACGACACACCCCGCGGCTGGCCCACTTCGGCGCACCGTCGTGGTGGTCAACCCGTTCGGCCTGCACATGCGACCCGCTACCGATTTTGCCGAAATCGCCGTTTCTGGGCCTTGCGATGTGGCCGTCTGGAAGGGCGATAAGCGGGCCAACGGCAAAAGCCTTTGGGATCTCATCGGCTTGTGCGTCATGCAGAACAACGAAGTCATCCTCGAAGTCGATGGCGACGGAGCCCACGACGTCATCAACCGGTTGGCAGACATTCTCGCCCATCCCGGTTAACTCACTCGAATTGAGTGCGTACATAACGATTTTTGATAGTAAATGGACTGCAACCTCGCGTTGCGGTGAAATCGAAGGGTCTGGCAGAGGCGAATGCAAACGAAGTATGGCGTTGCCGCATCCCCCGGCGTTGCGATTGGCTATGCACTGGTGCTCGATACGGAAGGCGTTCGCATTCCGCGTCGTGTCGTATCCAGCATCGAAGTGCCGTACGAACTCCAGCGCGTCGCCGCAGCGATTCAGCACGTGGCCGGGCAGGCACGCCGACGCGAGCGCGAAGTGACTGCGAAACTCGGTCGCGATGCCGGCAGAATCTTTGCTGCGCACGCCTTCCTACTCGAAGATAAACTCCTTCGCTACGACATCGAAACGCTGATTCGTTCGGAAAATTACTCCGCCGAATACGCGGTGAGTCGGCACATGCGGTCGAAGGTCAAGATGCTCGACGAGTCGGGCGTCGGCGAACTCTCGACGCGCGGCAAAGCGGACATCATCGACCTCGAAAAGCAGCTGCTTCACGACCTCCTCGGCGAAAAACGCGAATCGCTCGAGAATATTACCGAGTCGGTGATCGTCTTCGCGCACGACCTCACACCGAGCGAGACGGCACAGTTCGACGCCAAAACGGTCATCGGCCTTGCCACGGAAAGTGGCGGTCCGACCAGCCACACGGCGATTCTGGCAGGAGCGTTGGGTATTCCTGCCGTCGTTGCAGTGGGAAAATTGCTCAACGATGTTTCCGGCGGCGACCTGGTGATTATCGACGGTGGCGAAGGCCTGATTATCATCGAGCCGGACCGCGACACGATTCTCAAATACGAGGAACTGCGTCGCACGCAGTTGGCCATCGGCGACCCGTACGAGTCACTGAAAGACGCCGAGGCGATCACCAAGGACGGCACGAAGGTTCTGCTACTCGGCAACATCGAGTTCCCGAGTGAAGCCCCGACCTGCCTCGAGCGTGGCGCGGAGGGCGTTGGGCTATACCGAACGGAATTTTTGTACGTCAACAAATCGACCGACCCGACCGAGGAAGAGCACTTCGAGGCTTACAAGGAAGTGCTTTCGGTGATGGGGCCATCGCGTCCCGTCGTCATTCGTACGCTCGATCTCGGTGCCGATAAGTTCACGCACGCGACGGGTGCAAACGTCGAAAAGAACCCGTTTCTCGGGTTGCGCAGCGTCCGGTATTGCCTCGTGAACAAGACGATATTCAAGACGCAGTTGCGGGCCATTTTGCGGGCGAGCATCTACGGCGACGTGCAGATTATGTTCCCGATGGTCAGCACCGTGATGGAGCTTCGCCAGTGCCGGAGCATCCTCCGCGAAGTCGAAGAAGATTTGGCAGAAGCGGGAATTGACTTCAAACGGGGCATCCCACTTGGTACCATGATCGAAGTACCATCTGCGGCGATTATGGCCGACGTACTGGCGAAGCAGGTCGATTTTTTCTCGATCGGCACGAACGACCTCGTCCAGTACACGCTTGCCGCCGACCGGAACAACGAAACAGTCGCCAGCCTTTACAGCCCCGTAGACCCCGCCGTGTTGCGGTTGCTCAAGCTGGTTTCGGAGGCAGGAACGGCGGCAGGAATCGCGGTGAATGTGTGCGGGGAGATGAGCGGGGAACCGCTGTACGTCTCCTTGTTGGTGGGGCTGGGGTTGCGACAACTCAGCGCCTCGCCGAGAAAGATTTCCGAAATCAAACACGTCATTCGCAACTTGACACTTGCGGATGCCAAGCGGGTCGCCGACGATGCCTTGCAAATGGAATCGGCCCGCGAAGTCACGACATACTTACGAGAACACTTGCGCCGCTTGCTTCCCGATGCAGTCGATCGATAACCCGACGAGAACGCAGATCGAACGCCGCCATCAACGGTCGTTCGGCGACATCTGCTAATTTCCGTCGCAGCGATTGCGGGGACAGCGGCCGGAGGGGGTTCCTCGGAGCGCGAAAACGGGCGACCTCATCATCGCCTCGATTCTGCGCGAACGAGTTCCCAACACCCTGATGGTCGGCGAAAAAATCCGGTTCCGGTTTCAAAAGATCGGCGACCTACGACTACTGAGCCATCACGACCTCATGCGTTCCTGCGAACGCATGTTGCGACGTGCCGAAGTTCCCTTCGCGATGACGAACGGTTTCCACCCGACCCCACGTTGGGTATTCGCACTTTCGCTGCCCCTCGGCGTGGCCGGTTACAACGAAGTCGTCGAACTCGAACTCAAACGACCGCTGAATATCTATTCGGTACGCGATTCGATCAACGCGTGTGCCCCCCAAGGCTTTCAACTCGTTTCTGCACAATCTATCGATCCGAAATCGACGGCAGTTCCCCGTCGCGTAATGTATCGTCTCGCGATCCCGCACGATTCGAGCGAAGCCGTGCAAGCGACCGCGAACGAACTACTCGGCCGCGAGAAAATCTGGACGGATCGGCATTACCCACGTGCAAGGCGTGTGAACATCCGCCCGTTCATTCGCCATTCGTACGTCGAAGACGGCTACCTTTACCTCGATCTCTGGGTCACCTCGACCGGTACCGCACGGGCCGACGAACTGATCAAGCTGTTTGGCCTCACGGAAATGCACCGCGAGGGTGCCGACCTCGACCGCGTCGAACTCGACCTCCAAGACGAAGTCGAAGCGGATGCCATCGATGGCCCGCCGACCACGCCAGCGGAAACGCTGCCTCTCCATACACCGGCAGGACAACGACCTGTCGACGACGAAGCACCGGCGACAACGGCCACGTGGGGACTCTCCCCCAATGGCCCCGTCGTCGAATGAAGACACGCGATCGGCGACGTTCGCCGAACGCACATGACACAGCAACACGCACGAGTGTGTCGCAGCGACTATTTGAGGACCGAATGAAGAAAGAAATGCTGATTAACGCGAACCAGGCCGAGGAGTGCCGAATCGCGATTGTCGAAGATGGAATTCTCGAAGAACTTTACGTCGAGCGATCCAGCCAGGAAAGCTACGTCGGCAACATCTACAAGGGTAAGATCGTCAACATCGAGCCGAACATCCAGGCGGCGTTCGTCGATTTCGGCATCGGTCGCAACGGCTTCTTGCACGTCTCCGACGTCGACCCCGTCTACTACAAACACCTATTACCGAAGGATGTCCTCGCTCGGATCGAAGCCGAAGACAACGAAGCCTACGGCGTCGACCGGTCCCCGCCACGGCAAAACTCCGGGGGACGCGGTAAAGAGCAACCGCGATCGCGCGAGCCAGATCGTGCGGTCACCCCCCCTGCCCCGATGGAACCGCGACCGGTGCCGTCTGCCGTGTCGTTCGATGTGCCCCCGCCACTACCAGCCGTCGCATTCGCTAAAGCCGAGGAACCCGAGGCGTGGAACGACGACGAAGGTTTCGGCATCGGCTTGATCGATGAAGATGCCACCGAAATCATTCGCACGCCGGCACCGCGCACGCCGATTGCACCGCCCGTCGAACGACCGAAGCCGGTGGCCATCGTTCGCGAAGTGGCACCCATTCCCACGCCGAAGGAAGAATACTTCGACGATGGTTTCGGTGCCGGTCTGCTCGACGATGATGCGGTCGAAGTGATCGATCTGCATGTCGCCACGCCGGTGGAGGCAGTCGTGGTTGCAGAAGAGATTCCCGAAGTCGACGCCGCTCCAGTGAAGGCCCGCAGTCGTAGTCGCGCGAAACCGAAAGCCGATGAACCAGCGGTGGAAGCCGACGAAGCGGTGGCAAAAACGAAAGCGAAACCTCGCCGAACGACGAAGAAGAAGCCCGAAGGCGATGAGCCTACCGACGACAAAACGCAGTTCATGAGCGGAGCCGAACGGCGCACGTCGCCCGACGACCAGGACGAACCGGAAATTAGTTCGTTCTTCGGCGGTGGACTCGACTTCGACCCCGATGCACCGAACGACCGATTCGCAGACCAATCGCAAGGCACCGACGACGAAGGCAATGGCTTTGAAGTCGTCGACGAAAGCACCGATAGTTCGGCACTTTCAGAAGAAACGACACCCGAACTCGACCTGCCGGAATCGGTGATCGGTCGCGGCTTTAACGACGACGAAGACGGCGAATATCGCGGGAGCGACGACCGCAAGAACGATCGTCGCGGCGGAAGTGGCGGCGGTGGCCGGGGCGGAGATCGCGACCGCGGGCGCGGTGGCGACCGTGGCGGGCGTGGGGATCGCGAACGGCCGCGGCCGGATCGTGGCGGCGAACGAAATGACCGTGGCGGCGACCGCAATGCAGACCGCGGCGCGGATCGGAACAACGACCGTGGCGGCGACCGCAATGCGGATCGTACCCGTCGCCCGAGTCCCGCACCGGCGGCATCTGGCGGTGGGGGCGGACGGCCCGCACGGGATCGCGGTTTGCCGCGATTGCCCATCGAGAAGGTGTTCAAACGCGGTCAAGAAGTGATCGTGCAAGTCATCAAGGAAGCCATCGGCACCAAAGCGCCGAACCTCAGTACGTACGTCAGCATCGCGGGGCGTTACCTCGTACTAATGCCGAGCCTCACGCGGTTCGGCGTGTCGCGCAAAATCGAAGACCCCGAAGCCCGTCGTCGCCTCCGCGACATTATGACCGACCTCGACCCACCGAAGGGCGTGGGTTTCATCGTGCGAACCGCTGCCGTGGATCGCGATGCCAACGAACTCCAGAGCGATCTCGCCTACCTGCTACGCCTGTGGCAGGTCGTCGTTCGGCGCATCAAGCGCGTCGCCGCACCGGTCGAGATTTATCGCGAATCGGACATGATTACGCGAACGATCCGCGACGTATTCACGAAGGACATCGACGCGATTTGGGTCGACGATGCCACCGCGTTCCAGCACGCTTCAGAGTTCTTGCAGATCGTGATGCCCCGCTTCGCGGACCGCATCAAACATCACGAACAAGCCGAACCGCTGTTCCACCGCCACCGCATCGAAGAGGAAATCGCCCAGCTCAACCACAAGAAGATCGATATGCCACGCGGTGGCTCGATCATCATCGAGCAGACCGAAGCGCTCGTGGCCATCGACGTGAACAGCGGTAACTTCCGTGCGGACAACAACGCCGAAGAGACCGCTTACCAGATGAACATGATCGCCGCGAAAGAGATCGCACGGCAACTGCGCCTCCGCGACCTCGGCGGCGTCATCGTCAACGACTTCATCGACATGCGCGACGAAAAACATCGCCGCAACGTCGAAAACACGCTCCGCGACGCACTCGAACGCGATAAGGCCCGTACGAAGATCTTGCGGATCTCGCAGTTCGGCATCATCGAGATGACGCGCCAGCGGATTCAGACGTCCTTGAAGCGGCGCATTTACAACGAGTGTACTCACTGCAAAGCGACCGGTTACATTCGCACGAACGAAACGACCGGCATCGAAGTGATGCGGTTATTGCAACTCGCCACGCATCGTGCCTTGGTTGGCACTCCGGCCGTGTCGAGCGTACACGTGACGGTTCACACCGATGCGTCGTACTACATCCTGAATAGCAAGCGGAAGGAAATTGCGGCACTCGAAGAGCGTGCGAAAATTGAGATCTTCGTGCAGGGGATTCTCGGCGTGTCGCCCGATTACCTCGAACTGAAGTGCCACGACGCGAACGGCAACGAGGTGCGATTGCTGAACCCCGGCCCGCCGCCGAAGCTCGGCAATACCCGACCGAACCGGCAGTTGCCCGAACGGCGATTCCCGGCACAAATCGACTAATATGAATAAGAAAGGGCAGACAGAAATGTCTGCCCTTTCTTCGTTTACCGCCCCGTTGGGCTGGGTCGGTCGATGTATCCGGACGGGCCGACGCTACGGTCGTCTTCAAATGTCGCGAGGCGATCGCGTCCGCGGCGTTTCTGTTCTTCGATACTATAGCCGGGCAAGTCGGCCCGCGATTTGTTACGTGCTTCAAACGGCCCCGAAATGTTACGGCAACCCGTCGTGCCGAGTATCGCGATGAAGCCGATCAACACCGTACGTCGTGACATGGTCATCTCCTCTAAAACCACCGCTCGCATCCCTACACCTTCATTATCGGCGTCTTGCGATGCGCAGAACGCGAAAAACGCGAGTCAAAATCGTATCGGACGCAAACGTTGCTGCCAGATCGTTACAAATCGTGCGTTCGACGAGCCGCCGGTTGATCGTGCAGTGGCTCGCAAGTTCGGTTCGCGATTGTTCGCTCGATATGTCATCTTCGACCGCGGGACGTATATTGAGCAAATCCTACCCTCGTTCCGCCAACCTGCTAGGCACCTTCGCCGCTTGGTTGCGCTACCGCCACCACTGCGGAGTCTGCTTCCATGCCTGCATCGCGCGAATACAACGACGATATTTTCGATAAGTCTCGCATGTCCTTCGGCGATCACCTCGACGAACTCCGCTCGCGAATGATCAAAGCGGTTTACGGCTTGGTCTTCTGCATGACAATCGGCTTCGTGCTGGATTACATCGGCGATAGCACGGGCTACAAAAGCATCGGCGTCGGTAAGCCGGTCATGCGAATGATCGTCGAACCCGTCGAATCGCAAACGCGAAACTTTTACCTTCGCCGCACGCAGTCATCGTTCGAGCGGTTACCGATTGTCGCGACTGCGCCGGAGGAAGTCGAGCGAATTCGCGCGGTGTTGAAAGAGAACGAATACGAACTGACGAGTCTGACCACAGAAGAACGAGCGAGCTTACTCGCGGCCCCGCGCGAGTTGCCGTTAATCCTCCCCGTGGCCGATTTCATACCGGTGTTCGGCGAGCCAAAAGATCCCTCGATCAAGCAGATCACGATCAAAGCGCAAGTCTTTCCCGCGCACTTCAGTGCGTTCAATCAGGAAGGGGAAACGTTATTGGGGAACAAAAAGTACCTGACGACACTGAGTGCGCCCGAATCGATGGTCGTTTACTTTAAGGTTTCACTGTTGTGCGGGGTAGTTATCGGTAGCCCGTGGATCTTTTACCAGATCTGGGCGTTTATCGCTGCAGGGATGTATCCGCACGAACGCGCATACGTTTACAAATATCTGCCGTTCAGTATTGGGCTATTCCTGATCGGCGTATTGCTGTGTCAGTTCGTGGTGCTCCCGGGTGCGGTGAAGGCACTACTCGGTTTCAATAATTGGATCGACGTCGATCCCGACTTACGACTGAACGAATGGCTCGGGTTCGCGATTATTCTGCCATTGGTTTTTGGAATTTCGTTTCAGACGCCGCTCGTCATGATTTTCCTCAACCGAATCGGCATGTTCGGTTGGCAAGATTATCTTTCCAAGTGGCGATATGCGATGATGGTTCTCGCCGTGTTCTCGGCCGTTCTCACTCCGACGCCCGATGCGATCACGATGATGTATCTTTTCGTGCCGATGTTTGGATTGTACTTGCTCGGGATCTTTCTCTGTTGGTTGGTCCCTGCCCCACGTGGTTCCGATTTGGACAACGAGAGCGAAATCGCCGTCTGATCGTTGAGATTCTCCGATAGGAGCCAATGATGATCCGCTTGCAGAACGCACGTTTGAGTGCGTTCGTCGTTCTGTTGGTGGCGTTGCTCGGTTGTTCCAAAAAAGGACTCCCCGCGCCGACGGGGGGCGGGGCGGTACCTCCTTCCAAATCGAATTTGCGAAGGCCGGTGGAACTGACGCGGGCAATCGAGAAAACGATCATCTCTGCCGTGGAACAGGTCGGCACACTCGAAGCGAGGCAGACGACGGACATCGCCGCCGGTGTTACAGGCATCGTCGACGAAGTACTTTTCGATGAAGGAATGATCGTCGATCCGGGCAAAAATCTCCCGCTCGTACGGATCGATCAGGAGAAGTACCTACGCGGTGTGGAAGCGTCCGAAGCAGTCGAGAAACGGGCCAAGGCGAACTTCGCACGGACGAAGGACGCCTCGATGCGGGCGGAGACGGGCGGGGCGGCGGTCTCCGATTCCGAACGGCGACAGGCAGCGGAAATGATGAACGCCGCCGAGGCCGATCTGTTTGCCTCGCAGGCAAATCTCAAATTGGCGAAACACAACTTCAACCGTTCGCGGGTCATTCCGCCATACCGCGGGCAGATGAATCAACGTCGGATTACACCCGGAACGTACGTGAAGGAAGACACGATCATCGGCACCATTGCCGATCTCAGCGAGATACGCTTGCTCGGCTACGTGCCCGAATCGGCCGCCCCGATGATCCGCAGCCGCATGGAACAGCGACCGCGCGTGCAAGCGGCCCGATCCATTGCGATCGCTCTCGCGGGTAGCGATGGCGGCTGGGGTGGAATCGCGGCAGAAATGCTCGTCCGAATGGACGGTGTCCCGAGCGGGTACGATCCCGAGTTCACGATCCCGTCGATGCCGCGACGGACCTTTCGCTCCAGCATCTTTTACATGAGTACGACCGCCGACCCGACGACGCACATGTTCGAGTGCAAGGCGAAAATCGACCCGCGCGAGCCGATGTTCGAGCAACTGAAGCCGGGGTTCACCGCACGGATACGCTTCCCCTACGAGAGTACGGCGAATGCCGTCGTGTTGCCGGAAGAGTCGGTGCGAGCCACGGAGCGCGGATCGCTCGTGTTCGTGCCTTCAAAGAAAATCGGCAAGGATGGCACGGTCGAATGGGTCGCGAAATCGCAGCGCGTCGAGATCGGGGCGCGATCGCCGGGCTGGATCGAAGTCCGTGCGGGGATCAACGCGGGGCAGTGGGTGGTGCAACGCGGCGCAGAGTCGCTCGACGACGGCGTACCACTACGCATCTCGGAAGACCAACAAAAGCTATTGGACCAATAGGTGTATGAATGTGGGGCACGTTTTTAACGTGCCATTCGTTTTCAATGGCACGTTAAAAACGTGCCCCACGTTGACCGAAAGCCGATCCATGACGTTGTCCGATTTGAGCATTAAGAATCCGGTGTTTGCGGTCGTGCTGTCGGCTGCGTTGCTGACGTTTGGCTACCTGGGCTACCGCGATCTCGGCGTGAGCCAGTTTCCCGAACTCGATTTTCCCGTCGTCAGCGTCAACACGTACTACGACAGCGCATCGCCCGAAATCATCGATCACGATGTGACGGATGTCATCGAAGATGCCGTGTCGCAGGTCGAAGGCATCGAGTACGTGCAATCGCAAAGTTCGTACGGCGTCAGTTCGGTGACGGTCTATTTTCGTTTGAGCAAACCGGTCGACATTGCGATGCAAGACGTTCGCAATGCCGTCTCCGCGGCCGCGGATCGTCTGCCGAGCGACATCGACCCGCCCGTCATTTCAAAGCTGAACTTCAACAAATTTCCCGTCATCTGGCTCGGCGTTCACGGCAACAAACCGCTGAGCGAGTTGAACAAGTTCGTCGATTCGACGCTGAAACAAGACATTCAGACCGTGCCCGGTTGTGGCGGCGTGATGTTCGGCGGGCTTCGCCAGCGGACGATGCGAATTTGGCTCGACCGCGAACAACTCCGTTCCCGCAAGATGGATGCGCTCGATGCATTCCAGGTGATACGCGATCAACACGTCGAACTCCCCGCCGGTTACCTCGATGGCAAGAGCCGCGAAGCCGACGTTCGCACGATGGGCGAGGCCCGCACGGCGAAGGAGTTTCAAGATCTGACGGCGATGAACGCGAAGGGTCAGATCGCGACCATCGGCGACCTCGGGACCGTGGAAGACGGCCTCGCCGACAAGCGTTCGTTTGCCCGCTTCAACCGCCTGCCGACCGTCGGCGTCGGCGTGATGCGCGCGACGGGCGCGAACGTCGTGCAAGTCTGCGACGAAGTCAAAGCCCGATTGCCCGCACTCCGCAAACTCGCCGAGCCACTGGGCATCGAAGTGAGCATCTCGACCGATTTCTCCTTGTTTATCAAGGACGATATCGAAGAAGTGAAGGAGGCCCTGTTCCTCGGCGTCGTACTCACCGCGCTCGTGACGTTCATTTTCCTCGGCTCGTTCGGCACCACCTTGAACGTGTGCATCTCGATCCCGACGTCGCTCATCGGTACGTTTATCGCGATCAAGGCACTCGGGTTCACCGTGAACTTTATGACGTTGTTGGCGCTATCGCTTTCGGTGGGTGTCGTCGTCGACGATGCGATTCTCGTACTCGAAAATATCTATCGCCGCATGGAACTCGGCGAGAGTCGTCGCGAGGCGGCGATCCGCGGTGCGCGCGAAATCCGCTTCGCCGCGATCGCCGCCACATTCTCGATCGTGGCGATCTTCCTCCCCGTCGCGTTCATGAAAGGTGCGATCGGCCAGTTCTTCTACCAGTTCGGCATCACGGTCACGGTGGCGGTGCTGCTCTCGCTGGTGATTGCTCTGACGATCACGCCGATGATGTGCAGCTTGTTTCTGAACGTTCAACACCCCGGCCAGCCGGTCGTCGGATCGCGCACGCGGTTCGGCTGGCTGTTGCTCCCGCTCGATTACTTACGCCGTTACCTGTTCCATCCGCTGCTATTTTGGCCGACGAATCGCCTGCTCGATGCCACCGCGTGGGTGTACGTTCGCGTGTTGCGCTACGCACTGCGCCGCCCTGCCGCATGGATGCTCCTCGGTGTCGCGATCGCAGCCGCGGCCGGCGTGTTCGTGTTCGGCGTCAACGTGGCGGTGCCCGATTTTGCGAAGAAAGTAACGGGCGCAGACCGCGTCGAAGTCCGCCCGATTGGCCGCGAATTGATACCGAGCGAAGACCAAAATCGCTTCGTGATTAACATCATCTGCCCGATCAGCACGAGCATCGAATACGTCGATGAAAAGATGGCGTACTGCGAAGGGGTCGTCGCCGCGATGAAGGATCCGGAAACCGACGAAGACATCGTCGCGACGCTGTTCAGCACAATCTCGTTTCGGCCCGGTTCGCTCATCACCGAGGGTACGCTGTTCGTGCGGCTCGTTCCCTCGACGGAACGATCCTTGACGCAGAGCGACGCGATGAACGAAGTCCGCAAACGCCTCGGTAGCGTGGCCGGCGTGCGTATCGTCGTGCTCGATCTGTCGACGCAAGGCTTCACGCCGACCCGCGGCTTCCCCGTGAACTTTGCCGTGCAAGGCCCCGATTGGGACACCGTCGCGAAACTGTCCGAGCAGATCCGCCGCAACCTGATCGATAGTGGTGTCGTCAATGACGTGAACAGCGATTATCGACCGGGAATGCAGGAAGTCCACATCGTGCCGGATCGCGAAAAAGCGGCGGCGAGAAACGTCTCGATGCGACGGTTGGCGTTTACGATCGCGGTCGGCACCGGCGGCTACCGCGACGGACGCTTCACCGCACCTGCCACCGCGAAAGGGAACGACACCTCCAGCCCCGGCGGTGGGCGGCGTTACGATGTCCGCGTGCGGTATCGCGAAGATCAGCGATCTTCGCCCGATGCGATTCTCGATGACTTCGTAAAGTCCGAAGAGGGTGCGTTAATCCCGCTCCGCGACGTCGTCACGGTGAAGGTCATCTCCACGTTGCCGACGGTTCACCGCTACAACCACCAGCGTAAAGTCGAACTGACCGCGAACATGGCCCCCGGCGTGTCCCAAGGCGAAGCGATTAGCAAATCGCTCGAGATTGCCGAAACGACGCGGAACGAAATGGGGCTGCCGGAAACGTATCGCTTCGTCGTGCTGGGGAATGCCTCCGCGATGGCGCAAACGCTCGAAAGCCTGCTCGGATGTTTGGTGTTGGGCTTCCTGTTCGCGTACATGATTTTGGCCGCACAGTTCAAGTCGTTCATCCACCCGTTCACGGTTTTGTTGGCGGTGCCGTTCGGCGTAACGGGTGCGCTCGCCACACTCTGGTGGTTCGGCGACACGTTGAACATGATGAGCATGATCGGCCTCGTATTGCTTGCGGGGCTGGTCAAAAAGAACTCGATCGTACTCGTCGATTACGCAAATCAACTACGTCGGCGGAAGCATTGCACGCCCGAACAAGCGATGGCCGAAGCGGGTGCGGTGCGGCTGCGACCGATCCTGATGACGTCGATTGCCACGATCGTCGGAGCGATCCCGCTGGCCATCGGCGTGAGTGCCGGTTCGGAGACGCGCGCCCCACTCGCCCGCAGCATCATCGGCGGTAGCTTGCTCGCGACCGTCGTCACGCTGGTCGTCGTTCCGGTTTTCTACTGTGCCTTCGAGCGTGCCATTTCCTGGCTCGCATCCCAGACCAAAACTACAGGATGACGCAATGTTAAAACTCATCCGCACCGTCGCGATTCTCGTCTCGATCTTTGCAACGATCCGGGCTTCGGGACAAAACCCGGATCGCCCGAGCGGGTTCGTCGTCGATTTTGGCTGGACGAGTTTTCAGACGGGCGCATCGAGCAAGGCGGTAGGGTTCTCGCCGAACGGCCGCGATGTCGTGAGGTTCGCAACGGATGAAATTCGCAGTTGGGACATTGCTACTGGGCTGGTGACGAAGCGAATGAAAGCTTTCTCCTTTCATGAAGAAGATCACTTCTCGCTGAGTGCGGATGGCAAGCACGTGATCGTTATCGAAATGACCACAGAGAAATTGGGGACCGTCCACATATTCGAAACGCAAACGGGGTTGCTAAAATTGACACGCAAGATACCTGATCCGGTGAACGTGACGGTATCCGACGATGGCGGTTACTTGGCAATCGAAGACAGCGACGCTTGTCGTATCGAACGTGTGGACGGTACCACTGATGCGATTGCGATTCCGAAAGTCTCGAATATTAATCGATTCTCGGCATCGCAAGATGGGAAACGCTTCGCGTACTGTCACTCGGATGGCAGCATAACAGTACGCTATGCCGATCTACCAAGTTGGGAACCGCCCGCGTTGAAAGATCACCGTTTTGGCGCAGTCACGCTCAGCCACGATGGCACGCAAATGGCCACGACTTGCTACTCTGTAAACGACGAAGATTCAAAACCAAGGGGACCGATTCAGGTTTGGGATGTCACGATGCGGAAAAATTTGCGAGACATGACACCGACGACATGGTTCTTTTCGCACCCGACGCGAATCCGATTCACACCCGATGCCAAGATGGTTGTCGGCGGCGATCAACACCACATTCGCGGTTGGTCGATGGCGACCGGAAAAATCGTATTTGCGGTGGAAAACACGCCTTGGAGGGGTAACTTTCAAATCTCGTCGGATAGTCGCTACCTGGCAGTCAATGGCGATCGACCGCTCGTTTGGGATTTGTCCACAGGCGCACAACTCCCTGCCCTATTAGGCCATGTCGGTGCGGTGTCTGACATCGCACTGTCACACGATGGCACCCTCGCCGCGACATCGGCACTCGGCAACACGGACGTATTCATTTGGAACACGACGACGGGTAAAAACGTTGCGGCACTGCGTTCCGAGTTTGCGAGATCGACTGACTCGTTACGCGTCGATCCGGTCCGCATCCGACTCGGGTTTTCGTTCGATAACAAGTTGCTATTCACGATGAACGAGGCATCCGGCTCGGCAGGCCCGCTTCGCGTGTGGGATGTGAAACGACGCCAAATCGTTTGGGAAAAAGCGATCGTCTCCCGTTTCGCTCCGGAAGCGGCATTCACCAAGCACGGTTTGTTCGTCAGTCTTGATGGAACACCCACATTGCTCGATTCGGTTTCCGGGCGTGCGATCTGGACGAAAGCAAAACAATCGAAAGCGGTGGCTCCCGTCGTGTCGCGTTTCGGTGATGGCCTGGCTTACGAAGATCGCATGGGCACATTGGTACTCGACCCGAAAACGGGGCGCGAATTCGATCGCTTCCCCGGAACGCCAATCGGCTTCACGCCCGACCTAGGCTCGTTGTACCACACGAACGGCGATGTCGTAATCGGCCGGGATTCGATTGCAAAATCGAATCGGCCCACGAAATTAGGTAACGTCGAGACGATTTGCCACGAGGCGGGCGTTGGCGCGAACTACGACCCGAACCTCAGCAATTATCATCTGGTCGATCTCCAGACGGGTACCGACATTTCTCGTTGCGCGGTCGGTGATTTAGGTAAGACGAGCGATGACACCGTACTGTCACCGGACGGGCGGTTGCTTGCGAAACTCAGCCCAACAACGATTGTCGTTTGGGAAACCGTTACGGGCGACGAACTCGTTCGATTTGAACATCGTTCCGGGCAATGGCAAATCGGCATCTTCTCGAAAGACGGTCGAACGTTCTACACATCGCACGGCAGCGTCGTGTATGGCTGGGATTTGACTTGCGGTTGCTGGGCAACGCGGCCGAAACCGACTCTCGAAGTAATCGCGACAGCGAAGTCCGACTTCGGCGGCAAGCCGGCCGTGGCGAGGCGGGCGATCCACCGGCTTGCCGCCGAGCCCGTGGCCGGTTTTGCCTACGCGAAAAGCGTGACGACACCCGCAACCGATGGCGACATTCAACGGTACGAAAAGTGGATCGCGAACCTCGATGCCGCGGCTTTCGCAGACCGCGATACCGCCAGTCGCGAACTCGCGACTGCCGGTTGGCGTGCGGAATCGCTGATGCAACGCACGTTGAAAGAAACCGAGTCGCCGGAAGTGCAACAACGACTGGAAACGCTTCTGGCGAAGCCTGATGTGCGTGCGATTCGCGCGATCGAACTCCTCGAACGGATCGGTACACCCGAAGCCATTGCCCGGATTCGCGAACTCGCAAAACTGCCGACGGGATTGATTGCCCGCGAAGCCAACCGAACCTCTGCCCGCCTCCCCGCGAAGTGAGTCGATGAATAATTCCGATAGCGAATCGCTCCCGCGCGAACGTCTCAAAGGCGGTCTCGCCGATCAGAGCATCCGCAACCCCGTGTTCGCCGTCATGCTGGCAGCGTCGATGTTCGTCTTCGGCTATCTCGGCTACCGCGAGATGGGCGTCAGCCAGTTTCCCGAAGTCGATTTCCCCGTCGTCACCGTGGTGATTGCGCTCGAAGGCGCATCGCCCGAAGTGATGGATGGCGACGTGACCGATGTCGTCGAAGATGCCGTCGCGGGGGTCGAAGGCGTCGATTACATCGCGTCGCAAAGTTACCAGGGGATCAGCCAGGTCAACGTGTTCTTTCGGCTCGAACGCGATGTCAACATCGCGATGCAGGACGTGCAAAACGCAGTGTCTGCCGCAAGGCGGAAACTGCCGCGCGAAATCGAACAGCCCGTCATCGCGAAATTGAATCCGAATAACCTGCCGGTTCTTTGGATCACGCTTTCGAGCACGACGGTGTCGCACGGTAAAATTTGCGACTTCGCGGAGAAGGATTTCAAACAATCGGTCGCCGCCATCGCCGACGTGGGTGGCGTGCAATTTGCCGGATTACGGGCACGAAACGTACGAATCTGGCTCGATACGAACCGCATGTGGGCGTACAACCTGACCGCTGCCGAAATCCGCACGGCCATCCTCAGCCAGCATCAGGAACTGCCCGCCGGGACGATCACGAGCCGCAGTATCGAGTTCAACGTGCGAGCGATGGGCGAAGCGTATAGCATCGACGAATTCAAACGCATCCTGCTCACGCGCCGGAACGGCCAGCCGGTATACCTCGGCGACCTCGTCGCGGCGGTGGAGGACGGCACCGAAGACGAACGCAGCGTCGCACGCTACAACGGGCAACCCGCCGTGGCAGTGGGCGTTCGCAAAGCGATCGGCGGCAACCTCGTTGCGGTGTGCGAAAACGTCAAACAGGAACTCCCGAAACTCCGGCGCACGCTACCTGCCGGCGTCGAGATGCACGTGCCTATCGATTACTCGTTGTTCGTCCGCGAGAACGTCAACGAGATGAAGTTCACGCTGTTCCTCGGCATCGCGCTCACGGCGGTCGTCTGCTTCGTGTTCCTCGGTTCGATCGGCACGACGATTAACGTTTGCCTGTCGATTCCGACTTCGCTCGCGGGGACATTTTTCTTCGTGAACTACGGCATGAAATTGTTCGGGCACCCGCCGTTCACGATTAACCTGATGACGCTCCTCGCGCTCTCGCTGTCGGTAGGCGTCGTCGTCGACGATGCGATTCTCGTTCTCGAAAATATCTATCGTCGCCGTGAAGAAGGCCTCAGCCGATTGCGTGCAGCGCTTCTCGGTGCGCGTGAAATTCAGTTTGCCGCCGTGGCCGCCACGCTTTCGATCGTCGCGATTTTCCTGCCGGTGGCGTTTTTGTCGGGCACGGTGGGCCGCTTCTTCTTCCAGTTCGGCGTCACCGTGGGCGTGGCCGTGCTGCTGTCGTTGGTGTCCGCTTTAACGCTCACGCCGATGCTCTGTTCGCTGTTTCTCGATGCCCGCCACGGCCATCGTGTGACGATCCCACGCCGGCGAAAATGGTCGCTCGGCGTCATCGGTGGCATCGCGTTATCGATCCTGTTATTCGGCATACGCGGTCTGATCGCGATGCCGTTTGCCAAGCCGTACGCGACATGGTCGGACCCGGTTGCGCCGTATCTGGGAGCGCCGTATGCATTCCCGGCCGCGTTCCTAATCGGCTTCTTCCTCGCCACGCGCGGGCACCAGCTTTACGCACTCATCGACCGTTTCCTGCTTACACCCGTGCTGATTCTGCCAACCGACCTCGCCCTGCGCGGCGTCACGTTCCTCTACCGTCGCATACTGGTTTTTTCGCTGAAAGTGCCATTGCTGGTTTTGCTCGTTGGCGTCGGCATCGGCTCGATTGCGGTCTGGATTCTGGCGAACGACGTCATTGGCCGAGAACTCATCCCGAGCGAAGATCAAAGCCGATTCGTGGCACACATCGTTTGCCCAGTCGATTCGAACATCGATCAAGTCAAGGATTTGCTCGGCGAATGCGAAGAGATTCTGCTGAACCGAAACGACGTCGCGGGGGTCGTGACAACGGCCGGCAGCGAGAACGGCCAACTGATATTCGAAGCCGATCTCTTCGTGCATTTGGTGCCAAAAACCGAACGCACGCAGACGCAGTTGGAAATCATGCAAGCGATCCGTTTGCAGTTGCAGCAGATCAGCGATATTCGCGTCGTCATGCGCGATCTGTCGCAAGAAGGCTTCACTGCCCAGCGCGGCGACCCGATCGATTTTTCGCTACGCGGCGAGTGGAAAGAGTTGCCGAGCTTGGCGAATCGCATCATGGAAGAGATGCGCGAAAGCGGCATGGTGGCCGACGTCGACGCGAACTATCGGCCCGGGAAAACCGAACAGCGCGTAATTCCGGATCGCGATAAACTCGCGAGCCTGAACATACCTGTCGGCCGCGTCGCGGAGGCACTGAGCCTGATGATCGGCGGGCAGAAGATCGCGAAATTCACCGATAATGGCAGACGTTACGACGTTCGCGTTCGCCTCGCTGCGGGGCAGCGTGCGACCCCTGCGGACCTGAATATCGTGCCGATTCGCGTCGGCGAGAACCGCCTCGTTCCTCTCGTCGATGTCGTCAGCGTGCAACCGCAAGCGACGTTGCCCGTGCTCAACCGGTTCAAGCACCAGCGTTCGATCGAGATCACGGCGACGCCTGCCGTGGGGGTGTCGCAGGGCGATGCGGTGGCCGCGTGCCAGGTGATCGCAAAGCGAATCCTCGGCGATGAAGCCGACATCGTCGAACTCGGCAACGCCCAGGCGATGCGGGAAACGAATCGCGGGCTGATCTTCGCACTCGCGCTCGGCATCACGATTGTCTACGGCATTCTTGCGGTGCAATTCGCGTCGTTCATTCACCCGTTCACGGTGTTGCTCGCACTACCGTTCGCGGCAACGGGGGCACTCGTGACGCTGTGGTGGACGGGCGACACGTTGAACATGATGAGCCTGATCGGCATGATTCTGCTAATGGGCTTGGTGAAGAAGAATTCGATCATTCTCGTCGATTACGCGAACCGGCTGCGTGCCGAGGGGCTGACAGCAAAAGAAGCGGTGTTGAAAGCGTGCCCGATCCGTTTGCGGCCAATCCTGATGACGAGCCTCGCATGTGTCGCCGGTGCCATCCCCGCCGCCATCGGCGTCGGACCCGGTGCCGAGACCCGCGCCCCGATGGCGCGGGGTATCATCGGCGGCATCATCCTCAGCACGCTAGTCACGCTCGTAATGGTGCCCGTGTTCTACGTGCTCGCGGAAAATATGCGGAACGCTCTGAAGCGATTGTTTGCTTCCACGGAGTTGCCAACGGCCCCGGTCGAAATCGTCGTATTGGAGCCAATAACGACGAATGAGGCACCCACGAATGTTGCGAGTCCGAACCCGCCAATTCGCCGGACTATTGGCACCTGATGATCGAGTCGAAGAAGTTAGCTTACGCCGACCGAGCGAAGATCGGTCGCGCCGACACGATCTACCTCTGCGTCATCGACCCGCGAACCGGCGTGTTGCACGGCGGCACCGAATCCCGCAAAGACGGCGTCGCTGCGGGATATTGAGCAGTTAGGATACGAAATTTATTAACTGTCCCATTTGACCGGGATGGCACATGGGTTGTGTATGCTCAGACAGAATTTTTAACCGCGGAGGGCGCAGAGAACGCGAAGTAAATCGAAGCGGAAAACTGGGCCTGGTTTCAATTGCGGCGATTTTGGGTAGCAGGGAATGATTCCACCACTTACCCACCCACCCATCCCTGGAATCATTCCCGATTTCGGAATCAA
>JAYVQG010000280.1:0-20406 GCA_043757025.1 Limnoglobus sp. | reverse complement strand
GACTTACGTCCGATTTCGCCCAATTCCAATCACGCCGGAACCAAATTTTTAGTGGTCTTATTTGGCAAAACTGCAACCGGGTTTTGAACCGTGCCCAATATTGCGACAACATCCGACCCGATGGGACTCGAAACGACAGAAGCGACGGGACGCCTCGAAAATAAGGCGTCCCGTCGCTTACTGCGCAAATGATCGAGTGGGCGGTGAGGGACTCGAACCCCCGACTTCCTCCTTGTAAGGGAGGCACTCTAACCGCTGAGTTAAACGCCCGTCGTTGACATCTTATGAGACGAACCCGGCAGTGGCCGGGTTCGCGCTCGGTTAGCGTTTGGCCCGCCCGAAGTGTGGAACGGTGTTCGTGGCGTCGTCGCGGCGGATGATCTTGCTTTCGCCATCGTGGCCAACGATGCGGATGAACGGCAACACGGCGGCACTCGTTTCGCAGGTGTGGCGTCGGCTCGCGTGGTGGCCAATGCGGGCGAGATCGAAGCAGACGCGATCCCAGAGCGTGCGAATTGCGGGGTCGTGCGGGGCGAGGAATCGGGCCTTGGAAACGATCTTCCACGCCTTGCGGTTCCGCCCGAGTTCGCGAAGCCCTTCAACGATAATGCCGAGGTTAGCCGCGTTCGTCGGTTCGAGTGCGACGGCTCGTTTCGCAGCCGATAACCCGAGGCGTTCGGCGTGTGCCCGGATCGCAGCCCGTGAAAGTGCGGCCCAGTAGCGGGCACGGCTCGGGTCGAGTTTTGTCGCTTTGCGGAAGCAGATTGCTGCGCGCCGATCGCTGCCGTACGGGTCGGTTTCGTGGGCGAGGCCCAGTCGGTAATGCGCCTCGGCGTCGCTCGGATCGAGATCGATCGCTTCGCGGAATTGCCGCCGAGCTTCGGCATAACGCCCCGCGGCGTGATGCAACTTGCCGTTCAGACGGTGGGCTTTGCGGGCCATGTCTGTCGGCAGGTCGGGCCGCCCGAGCAAATTGGTCAGTAGACCCATCGCGAAAGTCGGGCGACCATCCTTAGCCGCCGCTCTAGCCGATGACCACGAACCATCAAAAAGGGAGAGCATCCTGCTCATAAATCCGCCTCCATGCAGTCCCTTCGCACCGGACCAGCCGGTGTTCTGGAAGTGCAGGTATACCGATTATGCCGGTTGTAATGCAAGTCGCAATCCGATGCCAACGCGCTTCCAAAATGATGTTTCGTGCGCATTCGTTCATTTCGCAATGATTTGCGCGCGTCCGCACGTCGAAAGATAAATTTTGAAACCGCGTTTTACCCGTTCGCGACTTCCCCGCACATGCGGCTCAAGTTGCCCGACCGGCACAACCGATACTCTCAATAACACAATTACGACTCGCGACTACAGGAACATGCACATGGATCTCGCACGGTTCGGGCTGACATCGCGTCCGTTCCGGCCGACCCCCGTGCGGGAGTCGTATCATGCCGTCCCTTCGCACGATGACGCACTCGCCGAGTTGCTTTCGGCGTACGAATCCGACGAAGGCATTGCGTTACTCGATGGCCCGCTCGGTTGCGGCAAAACGCTGACTTTACTGCGATTCCTCGATGCGCTACCGAGTTCTGCGCATCCGATTCTACTGCCGCCGACGAAGTTCCATCGCCCGGCGGATTTGTATCAGGCGATCCTCTTCGACCTGGGCAAGCCGTACCGCGATCTCGGCGAACAGGAACTGCGACTAAACGTGTTCGATCACCTGTTGTCCGAACTGACCGCGAAGAAGCGAACGGTGATCGTCGTCGATGATGCGCATCTTTTGAACGACAATCTGCTCGAAGAAATTCGGCTTCTGGACAATCTGGAAGCTTGCGGGGCGAAGGCCGTCTTTGCCGTTCTCGCGGGTTTACCCGAACTTCGCGAACTCCTCGGTTCGTTAGCGCTCGCGTCACTTTCGCAACGAATCGGCTGTAAACCGCGTATCGAACGGCTTTCCCGCGCAGAATCCGCACAGTATCTGCGCGGGCAACTCGAACGCTGTGGTGGCGATGCCGATTCGCTGTTTACCGATGAAGCGATCGAATTGATTGCCGTCCACGGTCGCGGTGTGCCCCGCGTTTTGAACCAACTCGCGGCGTCGGCGTTCGCGGTGGCCGAACGGGCAGGGCAGAACGTCATCGATGCGGAAGTGGCGTACGAAGCCCTTTCGCGTGCGGGGATGGAAATTGAAGAGATCGAATCGGGCGAAGGCAGTCCGGTACGACCTGCATATTCGGCAGGGGCCGCAAGGTCGATGGACGCAGAAACGAGCCAAAGTGGGGAAGATGGTGAATCGGGGTCGTCCCGTTCGCCGAAACAGAAGGTACGCAAGCGGCGTGCAGCCTAATCGCCCGGCTGTGCCGCCCGATGCCCCCCGCCTCGAAAAGGAATTCGACCTATGGGCCGCATGTTTCGCATTATCACTGAAGGCAACTTGGATTACCCGAACTCTGGTGCAACGGCACACGAGACCGAATCGTATGTGAATGGCAGCGTGCCGTACATTGAAGTCGGCGGTCCGGTGCCCGTTCTGCACGCGATCCCGAATCCGAAGCCGTTGCCGCGCGTCGTCACCACCGTGGAGCCGATGCGCCCCGCGCCGGTGCCGACGTTGCCGACGCGACAGATCCTCGACGACCGCTATTTGTCCGTGGCTTTGCACCAGATTGCGCCGAAGTCCGTACCGGCACCCGCCACTTCGCCCGTTCACCCGGACATCGTGGCATACCACCATTCGACGCACGCGGTCAGCGCCGAGTATCGTGGCTTGCGCGACGAACTTCGCCGCCAGGTTGGCACGGATACGGCTTCGAAGGCCGTGCTATTCACCTCCGCGGCAAGCGATAACGGCACGACGACCGTGTTGTTGAACTTGGCCGTGACGCTGGCGAATGAGACGCCGACGCGGGTGTTGGTGATCGATGCGGACTTCGACCGGCCGAGCGCCGCCCGCAAGATGGGCTTGTCCGACGTGCCGGGCCTGAGCGAGGTTTTGGCGCAAACGATGCCGTTGGCGTGGGTGCTTCAGCCGACCGTTGTGCCGAAGTTGCAGATCCTCGGTGCCGGTCGACCTACGGAAAGCACCGTGGCGGCGATGGCGACCGATTTCCCGCGTGTCGTGGCACAACTCCGCCAGTGGTTCGACTGGATCCTAATCGATGGCGGCGTGTGGGGCGAACGCCCTCATCGGGACAGCACCAGCCCGGCCTACGATGGCATCTACCTCATCACCCGCCATGCGGAACTCGATCGCCCCGTGTTCAACAACCTGCGTTCGCAAGTCGCCAAACATGGCGGGTTGTTACGCGGTTTCATCACGACGACGCGATAAATCGCGGTTCCGAATCGACGTAAGTCACAATTCCGGAGGCTCCAAAACTCGGTTTTGGGGTCTTTTTTCGGGTTTTGGAGGCCCAAAACGTCGCGTTTTTGATCGCAATCCACGGATGTGTTTTCCGTATCTCTCACGCTCGTCGTGGGTTCTGTCGATGGTCATTCGATTGACACTCGCCGAAAGACCCGTCCAAAAATCGACCGGATGCGCCCTAAAATCGACCGGACGCGCCCTAAAATCGACCGGACGCGACACTTTTGCGTCATTTAGCGACACTTTTGCGTCACTTTGCGCACGATGCAAAAGTCGACTTACGTCAAATCGTCTGTAACTTTTTGACTTCGGGAAATCGTGTGGGCGATGGTTTTTCAATCGGCCAAATCCCAAACCACAACAATCGGAGATTCGGCAAACCCGCCGACGAGGTGTTTGCCATCTTTGGAAAATGTGAACTGACGGCACTCGTGGCGTTCGCTAATCAGCGCTCGCATCGGTGCGCGCGTCGCAACGTCCCATATGCGGATCACGCCATCGGCGTGACCGATGGCGAGCCATTTGCCATCGGGCGAATACACGAGGCAATAGCCCGGACGGGGCCAGCATTCGATTCGCGATTCTTCGGCACCCTTCGCGATGTTCCAGAATTTCACCATCATTTCGCTGCGGTCTCCATGACCGCTGAAAACAAGCGTTTTTTGGTCGGGCGAGACATCGAACCCGCCGATGCGATCTTTTTCAAAGTGGCGTATGACTTGCCCCACGCCATTGAGATGTTGCACACCTCTACCGGAAGTTGCAGCACGAATCGTCGTCGTATCGCGGAGTACGATGCCTTCCTTGTGGCGCGAGCCAATTTTTGAAGAGACGAGTGCGCCGAGTGTTTCGAACGGCAGTTTCGGCGGCGATCGGTCGATCGGGGGATCGAGGTGCGGAAGCGGTTTCAAATCGGGAAACGACCAAAGATCGCCGCCGACGAACATGCGGTCGGCCTCAGCCGCGAAAGCGCAGGAACTGATACCGCGACGATCGGTGCTGTAATTCAAGAATTTAACGATCTTGCCCGACTCGACGTGCCAAACGGTGGGGTTCCAACCCGGACCGATGAGGTGCTGACCATCGGGCGAGAATGCGAGTTGTAGACTGTTCGAGTCGTTCGGTGGTATGCGGTGCCGGAGCTTGCCTTCGGGCCAACTCCAAATGCCGATCGAATGGCATTCGCGGAGTCCGTAGTCGTCTCGACTTGCCGCCACGAGCCACTTCCCCAGTGGATCGAATTGAATGTGCCCGATGCCGAGTGGTTTGTGATTGGGCCGTTGACCGTTCGGATCCGTACCGAGTTCTTTCCAAACATTCAGAATCTTGTCGTCCCAGATGTCCCAAGTGTGAACATCCCCATTTGTACTCCCAACAGCGAGCACATTGCCATCGGGGCTGATGCCGATGGCACTCGGGAAGAACCCATGCATCGAATACTTCACAACCTCATCCCAGGTTTTGGTGTTGTACACGCGGACAACGGGCCTCATTATTGCGATAGCAGGCCTCGAGCCGTCCGCATTGATCGGCGCAGGCACGTGAACGTACTCGATTGTGGCAAGCCGCGAGCCATCGGGAGTGATCGCGGAACTCTTCGAACGAATCGCGATGACTTCTTCGCGAGTTTGCGTATCCAGAACGTGCGTTCCATATTCGCCGTTCAACGCGAAAAGCAGTTTGGAATCGCCGGAAAAAGCGAGTCGGGACGCATTGGCGGCCAGCCAGTCGACGAACAGTTCTTTCCCCGTCTTTCGGTCGAAGAACGTTCCGCCGACGACGAGCCACTTGCCATCGGGTGACGCTGCGACGGTTGGATTGTGGGTCCGCGTGTAAAAGCGACTATCGCCGAGGATTCGACTCGGTTTTTGCAACGGCAGATCCGGTAATGGCGCAGGCCGTTTCGGGTCCAGAGTGGCATCGCGCCGCACGGGCTTCGCGCCGGTCGTTGTCTCGAAACGGAAATCAGGCTCCGCAGCCGAAATCATGAGCGCGACTAAAAAGTAATTCGTCATCGCGAATGTTCCTCGAGTGATTCACATGATAATAACATCTCAAATCGACGCCCGTTGGACCTTCGGTATCGGCGTTTAGCCGCGCCGCGTAGGCTTTGCGTTGCGAAGCGCGGGGCGGAAACTCTCCGAACATTCGCGTGCGATCCGACACGCCGGGCCCGCGCTTCGCTCCGAAGTCTACGCTGCGCGGCTAATCGAGAGTAAGCCGTTGGGGATTTGCGAGAACGATTAATTTCCCGCCCACAGCCCGAAGCGCTGCTCGCGCGTTGAGCTGACGGGATTGTGTCTTTGTGAAGGAAACCTTGCATTTTCGACCGCGAGGAGCCTATTTATTCCGAAATTGTAAATTTTACCGATCCAGCCGGTTAAAAAAGGTGGTTAAACCTGGTAAACTAGTTGCCTTGGCGGACTTTGTTCACCAAAACTATACTTGACGGTAAAGTTTACCGGCGCAAGCCGAGTGACATTATCTGTTTCCCTTACGTCGGCGGTGGGCGGTGGCCCGCAGAAGGAGAATCTTCGGTACACACCCGTGAACCGTCTCGAAATCGCGTGCCGCGCCGATTTGCGTCGCACTCCACGAAAATAGGTTTCCTCTTCGTGAGGTCGTTCAGAATGCCCAAAATCGCCCAACTCGTTACCCGCTTGCCGTTCCTCGGCCGCTGGCTGCAGCCCGCAGAATCCCCCATCGCATACTCCCAGCGCCGCATCAGCGGCCCGACGATCCTCACGGCGAAGGCTCCCGTGCTCGTCGGCTCGAACCTGTCCCGCTCGTTCGGTACCGGTTCGACGAAGATGTTTGCGATCAAGGATGCATCCGTCGAATTCCAGAAGGGGGAAATGAACCTCCTGATGGGGCCGAGCGGCAGCGGGAAATCGACGCTGTTGGCAGTGTTGTCGGCGCTATTGCGCCCCGATAGCGGCACCGTCACGGCACTCGGGCGCGATGTCTGGACGATGGAAGACAGCGAAATGGAGCGGTTTCGCCTCGAGCATTGCAGCTATATCTTTCAGGGTTACAACCTGTTCCCCGCACTATCCGCACGGCAACAACTCGAAGTCGTGTTGCGCTGGGGCGAAGGCGTTTCGGCCCGCGTGGCTCGCAAACGCGCCGACCACGTTCTCGGCCAACTCGGCATGGCGAACCGCGCCCACCTGCGGCCATTGGCGCTGTCCGGCGGCGAAAAGCAGCGAGTGGCCATCGCCCGCGCACTGGTCAAGAACCCGTCGTTCATTTTTGCCGATGAACCGACGAGCGCCTTGGACTGGGAAAACGGCCAACAAGTGATGAACATGCTGAAGGAATCGGCGAAGTTGCGCGGCGCAACCGTCCTGGTCGTCACGCACGATCACCGGTTGGAAGGCTACGCGGATCGCATCTTCAAGATGGCCGACGGCACGATGAAAACCGATGCGCAAGAAGCCGCCGAATCGGCAGACATCGGTCGCACCCGCCACAAACCCCTCGACGTGGACACCGGCGAACTGACGCCATTCCCGAAGGCCAAAACCCTGGCACGATTGCGACTCAGCGACCCTCACTACCCCGTGCTAAACGGGAAGTAGAATTGGCGGTCAACTGAGTTTTTCCAATGCGAAATCGCGAACTGCTTCGTAATCATCCTGAAGTACGAACCCATGCCGGGGTATGATTGCGGACAGTTCATCAGTCACGTAAATATATGTGCAGTCGCCGACAACCTTCATCCCCTTCATGTCCTGCCAACGAATGACGGTATCGGCAACCACCGTTCGCTCGGTTAACGTCTCGTCCGTTACGAACAATGTGACGCGTTCGATGAAGCCTTCGGCTCCGAACTCTTGAGCCTGGACATATTGAGTGATTCGCGTTCTGTAGATATTAAGCCAGATCCAGATGATACCCACGCTGCACACGACGAGGCTGACTGTCACAATTGGGTAAAAATAAGCCGGAATACCGATCCACGCCACGCACCCGATCGGCAGAATTCCCCAATGAATCCCTAATCGCTTCTTAATCATGTGCATATTGTATTCGACGTAATCATCTTTGGTTATGGTGTAACTGAATTCCAGCGCCGGACTCCCTTTCGCCGCATCTGAAAAATCAACTTCGTCCGATGAGCCCATTCTTTTCATAATGCCCCGCGACGGATTCAGTCGTCGTCCGATCAAAAACATGGACGTACCGAGTGCCATGCATTCCAGTGAGGATAGCGGACTCAGCCAAATAAAGCCCAATCCACATAGGAATAAGAAACCTCCAAAACTTTGGATGAACCAGGATGGGATCACCGTCACACCGTTGGACGCTTTCTCATTTCGCAGTAAGCGAACGAAAATCCAACTCGTCAGCAAGAGCAAACCGCCAAACAAGGCAATTATCCACAACAAAGTCGGCGTATCTTTCGGCTTGAAGTTGGCAGCGAAAAAGGGAAGAGCCAGGAGAAATAGTACGATTGCAACGAGAACCAGCACGGCGATGCTGAGAATGACGATGGCGAACCACCGCGTCGGTCGATTGAGCGGTTTCAGGTAGTCCGGCATCGGCAACTCCCGTCGCGTTCATCTGAAGCAATGGGACGTGTTCTTGTAGAGGTCGGCGGGTTAGCTTTCTTTCGGTGCCCAGAACTCGACGCCCATCGCGTCGGCCAATCGTCGCAGGTCGACCATCAATGCGAGGAACTGGTGCGGCAACAGTGCCTGTGGGCCATCGGAAAGGGCTTTCTCGGGGCAGTTGTGAACTTCCACGTGAACGCCGTCGGCACCGGCGGCGACACTCGCGCGGCACATGCTCGGAATCAGGTCCGGGCGGCCCGTTGCGTGGCTCGGGTCGACGATAATCGGCAAGTGGCTTTGGCCCTTCACGTTCGGCACGGCACTCATGTCGAGCATGTTCCGCGTGCTGTCCTCGAAGCTACGAACGCCCCGTTCGCACAGCACCACGCCCATGTTTCCTTCCGCGAGGATGTACTCGGCGGACATCAACAAGTCTTTCACCGTTGCGCTCATGCCGCGCTTCAGAAGTACCGGCGTGCGGGTCCGGCCGCATTCTTTCAGCAAGTCGAAGTTTTGCATGTTGCGGGCACCGAGTTGCAACATATCGGCGTAGCGAACGACGAGATCGACTTGCCGTGGGTCCATGACTTCGGTGACGACGGGCAAGTCGTATTTTTGGCCAATATCTTTGAGGATTTTGAGGCCGTCTTCGCCCATTCCCTGGAAAGCGTACGGGCTGGTTCGCGGCTTGAACGCGCCGCCGCGCAGGATGTTCGCTCCGCCCGCCTTCACGTACTTCGCGATGATGTCCATCGTCTCGTAGTTTTCGACCGCGCACGGCCCCGCAATCATCGCCAGGCTGCCGCCGCCGATCTTCACTTTACCGACGTAAACCGACGTGTCTTCCTTGTGGAACTCGCGGCTGGCGAGCTTGAATGGCTTCATGATTGGCAGGACTTGCTCGACGCCGGGGATCGCACGGAAGTTCTCCGATTGGCCCTTGGTTTCATCGCCGATCGCACCGATGATCGTGCGCGATTCGCCCCGACTGACGTGCGGGGTGAAGCCGAGATCTTTCACCGTGGCAATCGCGTGTTCGATCTGTTCGAGCGTCGCATCGGGCCGCAAAACGAGAATCATGGCAATGCCATCCATAGTGACCCTCGCCGCGAGTCCGAGGGCACCACGGCAAAGAGCGGAGAGAATCGGAATAGTGTTTAGGTTATCGAACTGCGCTCATCCGACCATGAGGCGTCACTTTGCGTTCGGTGGCAGTCCCGCATTCGCAGCGGCTTTGAAGCCGGAGTGCCAGATTTGCGGCATGTACTTGTAAAGGTCGAAATTCGGGTCGTTTTCGGGGTCGTGGCACTTCATGCACATCGAAGAAATCGCCGTCGCGGTGTGCTGTTGTTTGGCGGTCAATTGAACGGGTGCCGGTTCGCCGAGCTTTACCGCACCGAGTTTCACGACGGTTTCCTTGTCGGGAAGCACGTCGGTCGGCTGCGTTTTCCACGAACTCATCGCGGCGAGCAAGGTTTTATCGTTCGGTAGGCCGGCGTGCCCGCTACCTGGCCCGTGACAACTTTCGCAACCGACGTGGCGAAGGTGCTTGGTGTTTTCTTCGTTGGTGTAGCCGCTCTTGTAACCGAAACCGACGGTGTGGCAGACGACGCACTCGCCGTCGAACTGGCGATTGCTCGGCCGTTTCGCGTACTTTTCGAGTGCTTCCATCGCGTGGCCGTGCTTGCTGTCTTTCCACACTTTGTACTCGTTCGGATGGCACGACTGGCACTTATCCGAACCGAGGAACGTGAGGTTTGCGGCGGGGTTTTGAATCTGTGCCGAGTGCATGAGTGGCTTCTCGGTGAACAATGCCAGCAGATTATCTTTCTTTACCCGCCCCGTGTATTCTTCGAGCAGTTGCAGTTGCTTACTGGCTTTCTCGGCGGCTTCGCCTTCGGGGGTCAGGAACTCTTCGCGGAGTGGCACGAGTTGGTACTTCAGGTCGTAGCCGGTTTCGGTTTTGAAGACGCCGATGACTCCGACGTTTTGCCCTTTGTGACCCACCTGGATGATGAACGTCTTGCCGCCGTTGACGACGGTCGGGAACTGTGGCGGTTCGGATTCTTCGATCTGGCAAACGACGACGTTGAGTTCGGGAAACGCCGAGGCCGCCTTCGTCGCTTCATCTTTATTTCCCGCATACAACAGCACATTTATCGGCGGCTTCTTCTCGTGCGCCTTGAGTGCCGCAACCGAAAGTTTCAGCACGTCGCCGCTTTCCAGGAAGGCGAACGACGGGTCGATCTTTTTGACTTTCTCGAACACGCTCGGCCCGATGACCGAGGTGATTCCGACGGCCACGTGATCGACGCCCTTCGTCTTCGATACGACTTCAATCGCTTCGACGAGTGGCCGTTTCCCGGCACCTGCGAAGAGCTTATCGCGGGAGATAATGCCACCTTTATCGTCGTAGCCGGCCAAATTTGCCGACAGCACGATCGGTGGGGCATCGGCGTTTTGCAGCGTGTATCGCGAAAGTATCTGCCAGAGCTGCTGATTGAAATCGAACTCGCCGAGGCCGACGGCGGCGTAGCCCATTTCGGCGAGGCTCTTCATCGTGTACTCGTATTTCAGCCAATCTTGTGCGGTGATCTTGCGCGGCGAAGAGATGTCGCCCAAGTCGAGTGGCACGACCGGCCAGCCTTTGGCACGCAACGAGTCGATGAAGTTCGCACGGCGTTCGAGACCACCCTTTTGCGGTTTGCTACATCCACACGGCGACATGTATCCGAAGGTCTGGCCCGTCAGCACAAGTACCATGTCGGGTTTTTGGTCTTTCGGCCACGTAGCGAATAACGGCACGCCACCGACTGACGTCACTTCAACGGGCTTCGGCGTCTTCGCTCCGCTGGCCACACCCTCGGGGGCCGGTTTCATTCCGGAATCTTGGCGATGCGACGCCATCCAAACCCCAGCAACAGTCAATACGGCTACAATTGCGAAGATCGCGCCGATTCGAATCGGACTGCCAAGGCTCGGTGAAGGCATGACATCTTTCACACCCGTGGCTGGGTTTTCCTGTAACATCGTGACGCCTCCGGGATCGCGTAGATTTTGCATATCCCATGCATAGTCGAACTCGCCATTCCGTGCGAGGTCAGCTTGCGTTCGTGCCAATGAAAATCATCGACCGTGACCGGAAACCGGGATGCGGACGTTGATCGGGTTGGGGCCCTTCGTGCGGAGATAAACGATACCGTCCCACGGTGGGCGACGGCCTTCTTTCGGCAGGATTTGGACGTTCAACGTCCAATACTTACGGTTGAGTACGATCTCCGATGCGGAGAGTTCCACTTTCAGAAACTTCGGATCGCAGAGTTCGGGCACGACTTCGAGTTCGAGTTCGGTCCGCTCGGTCCAAAGTCGCGGTCGGAGTTTTTTGCCCGCATCGCTGTCGTATCGCTCGAAGTTGATTTTGTTGTCCGATTCGAGACGTATGGCACCGTAGATGGTGCCTTTAATCCCGACGCGGTAGGTTTTGTCTTTGCCACCCTTTGAACTCCCTACGTGAATTTCTTTCTCGAACGGCCCGATGTCCAGCGATTTGCCACCCGCTTCGCGATGGACATTGATCGGAATTCGATAGCCGCTGCGGATGCGAACGGGGTATTTGAACGTGTTCGAGAGATTGAAAGCCAATTTGTCGAGTTCGACATCGGTGAGCGCGATCGCTTTGTCGGACGTCACGTACGGGTCGTTGCCACCGACGACGATTTGCGGTGGCGGAAACGCATCGAAGTCGCGAACGATCGAATACACGAGGAGGTCGTGCGTGCGGACGTTCGTACCGTCGGGAAATTCCCCCGCTTCCATATCGCGGGGGTAGACCTCGAACGGCTCGCGACCGGCAAACTTGACGGAGAACGGCAGCGGTTCCGTAATCATGCGTTCGTTCTTCTCGTTGAGCACGTCGAAGTGAACGGTTACGGGGGTCGGTTCGCCGATCGCCTTGATTTCGAAACCGAGTTCGATGAGTGCCATGCTCGTGGCACCCGGTCCGGTCGCCGCGGGAATCGCGAACGTCTTTTCGGGATGATCGAAATCGAACGTCTGCCACTGGAGTTTCGACCGCATCGCGACGTATGCAATACCCGAGAGAATGTCGGGTACCGGCGAAATGCTCGGCATCGTGCCCATCGCGATCGTTCGCAACTGCGTCTGAAACTCTTCGGTGGGAATCGCGGCGGCCCGTGCACCGGTACACTTCGAGCAACTCCGCTTCACGGCAACGATTTTGAGCTCGTGCGGCCTTCGGTTGCCCACGGGGAAACCGACCCAATTGCCTTCGGTGTACAGTTCGTAGAAGCCGGGATAATACTGGTTGACGATATTCGGTTCGGCGATCGGGTCGGGGTTGTAATACACGAGCGAATACGGCACGTGCAACGGTGGCCCTAAGTCCGAGGAACCACCGTCGAGATCGTTCGCGGGGGGCTTTGGCGTATTCGTAAACTGCGAGAGAAACGTCACCCCGAACACGAGGGCGACGACTAAACCGATCGGTAGGATTGTCTTCATCGTCGAATTCATGGCCGCTCGTTTCGTAACTGTAAGGACGTGGCGTTGCCCGTACCTTCTACGCCTCTTCTGATTCTACAGTTCGCGGCTCGCTTTTCTGCCGAATCGAATCGCGAAGTTGTGCGGCGGCTTCGTAATCTTCACTCGCAATCGCGCGGTCGAGCTTTTCTTGCAACGTTTCGCCGAGGTTGTGCCGTTCGCGAATTTCGGCTTCGAGCCGCCGTAATTGCATCAGCATCGGGTCGGAATCCGGCTCCACATCGGCATCGAAACTCGTCAGGAAGCTTTCGATTTTCCCGAAGCCGACGCGAATGGAATTGATGGCCGATTCCGGATCGTCGGCAGTGGCAAACGCCGCGGCGGCCGCTTGCGTGCGATGAAACAACACGAAGCCGCGATACTGTTCGTGCGACCGCGTGAACTCGTCCGATGGCGAGTGATCGCGGACGAAATCCATAAACGAGAGCGTGTGATCGGCATCTTCGACCGCACGGCTATACTCGCCGAGCGACAGCCAACAGACCCGGCGATGGTAGTACTGCATGAACTCGCGATCCGCTTCCACGCTGTGCTGTTCGTTCAGTCGAAAGTTGCGACCCGCGAGATCGGCGGCCTTCGCTTTCGCTCTCAAATAAGCGAAGTACGTCGGCTGGCCGTGCGGGCGCGAACCGTCGGGGCGATCTGCCACTTCGAGTTGCATGACGCCGAGTTCGATTCGCATTTGCAGGATTTCGCGGCCATCTTTCGCACGAATCAGCCGTGCCTGCACGGTTTCGGACTTGTAGTGCCAACCGCGTAGCGCTCCGTCGATATCTTGTCTCATCGGTCGCTATCCTTCTTCTCAGCGGGCGTGTTTGAGGAAGCCGGCGGCGGAGTTTTGTCCGCCGGTGCTTTCATCGGTAGCGGTTTCCCAGCCGCATTTATCGGGCCGACCGCCACGATCGCGATCTTCTTCGGGTTCAAATACTGCTTCGCCACCGCTTGCACGTCGGCGGGAGTGACCTTCGACACGGCCTCGCGGTATTTCTCCAAGACATCGTAGCCCAAACCGTACCGTTCGGCTGCGAGTAATTCGCCTGCCACTTGTGCGCTCGTCGTCAGCCGGAATGGCAGACTACCGAGAAGATATTTTTTGGCATCGTCGACTTCTTGTGCCGTCGGCGGTTCGTCGCGAATGCGGTTCACTTCCTTCATGAACCCGTCGCGCACCGTCGTGAACTTTTCCGGAAACGTGCCGATGTAACCGGTGAACGTGCCGGGCTGTTCGCCCGCCGAATCGGCGATCGTCGCTCGCACGGTGTAAGCCAAACCTTGCCTGTCGCGCAAGCTCGCGGAGAGACGATCCGTGAAACCAGGCCCCGTACCCAAGACGTTATCCATGACCAACAGTTTGTAGTAGTCGGGGTTTTTCCGCGTGATGCCGAGATGCCCGATGAACACGTGCGTCTGCGAGGCTGTGGGATCGCTGATAATTTTTTGAATCTGGCCGTCGAGTTCCGGCGGCGCGACGACTGCAAGCGGTTTGTCCTGGCTGGGCTTCCAGTCTGCGGTCTGAACTTCGATCAATTGGACCATCTCCTCGGCGACGAAATCGCCGACGAGAATGACCGTCGTTCGGTTCGGCACGAATGTTTTCTTGTGGAACTCGCGACATTGGGCCGACGTGATTTTGGACACAATTTCCTTCGTTCCCGATGCCGGGCGACCATACGGGTGCGTGCCGTACACCGTCGCTTGAAAGGCGTTTCTCGCTCGATTCTGCGGTTGCGTTTCCGAGTCCGCAATCGTTGCCAGAAGCTGCGAACGCTTCGCTTCGAGTTGCTCTTCCGGGAACGTCGGCCCCATCAGGCACTCGAATAGTAACCCGAGGCCGAGTTTGGCATCGGGTGAAAGCACCTTCACCGACCCGCCTCCGGAACTCAGCGAAAGCGTGCCGCCGGTGTTTTCGATTAGCGTCGAAATTTGCTCTGCCGTGTGCTTGGCTGTGCCTTCTTCGAGCATGTCGCCCATCAGCGTCGCGATGCCGTTCTGTGCGGGCAACTCTTGCAGTCGCACGTCCGCAACCGACGCCGTTGCCACGACGATCGGCAACCGATGGTTCTCCAGCAGAACCAACGTCATGCCGTTTTTGAGTACCACGCGCTTCGCATCCTTCAGCGAAAACGTGCCGCCACCACCCGCTGCTTCCGCACGATTCATTCGCGACTTCGCTGGCGACGGCTCTTTCGGTGCGGTGGCTCCCGTTTTCTTTTCGTCTTCGGGGATCGTCCAAACGATGACAGCCGACGATTCTTCGAGGTACTTCGCCGCGACTCGCTGGATGTCGGCGGGCGAAACGGCGAGTACGCGATCGAGATAGGTATTGAGGTCGTCCAGTCCGTCGATGGTGGCGGCTTTGGCGATCAAGTCGCACAGGCTATGAACGCTTTCCTTCGAGAACACGAACGAAGCCAAGATCGAACGACGGATGCGGTTGAGTTCGACTTCGCCCACCGGTTCCGCGGCCAATCGCTTCAGTTCCGCGAACACGAATTGCTCGGTCGCCTTGCGGTTTTTGCCCTTCAAGAGTTCGACCTGAATGCCGAACCAACCGGGGTAGCGGCCCGAACTGTTCGACGAGCCGATCTGATTCGCGATCCGTTCGCCATCGACGAGCTTCTTGTAAAGCCGCGACGTTTTACCCGTCGAAAGCACATCGCTAATCACATCGAATACGACATCGTCCGGGTGTTTCGACGCGACCGTGTTGAAGCCCATAAGCAGGCGCGGCACGTCGAATTTCGATTCCATCTCTTTGCGAACGATTTCCTTACGCGCGGGGTGCAGCGGCGCGGGTTTGCGTGCGGGCAACTCGCCTTTGGGGATCGGCCCGAACAGCTTGCGAATCTTCACCATCGCCTCGTCGGGGTCGAAACCACCGCAGACGACGAGTGAGGCATTGTTGGGGTGATACCACTTGTCGTAGTGCCGTTTGATAATCTCCGCCGTGGCGGTGCGAACGTGCTTTTCTTCGCCGATCACCGGGTGTGCGTAAGGGTTCATCTTCGGGTACAACTGGCCCAACACGGCCTTATATTCTTGGTCCCACGGCTGATCTTCGTTGCCTTTTAGCTCCGAAATGACTGCGCCTTTTTCCTGCTCGAACTCGTGTTTCTCGTCGATTTTCACGTTCCGCATCCGGTCGGCTTCGATGTCGAGTGCGATCGTCCAGCGATCGGCGGCGAAGTCGAAGTGATACGCGGTCAGGTCTTCGCTGGTGTAGGCATTGTTGCGGCCACCGTTTCTCTGTGTGGCGCGGTCCACGTCGCCGGGCAGCAACTTATCGGTGCCCTTGAACATCAGATGTTCGAGGTAATGCGACAGGCCCGTTTGATCTTTTTCTTCATCGGACGAACCGACTTTGTAAGCCACCATCGTCGTGACGACCGGCGAGCTTTTGACGGGCAGCAAGTACACCTGCAATCCGTTCGGCAACGTCTCGCGGCGAACGTCCTTAAACAGGTTTTTCGCCGTAACGACGAGACTCGTCGGCTCGGCGGCCGCAACCGGTATCGCGAGGGAAAACCCCACGAACAGCACCGTGTTAGCAAAGAAACGTTGTCGCATCGTACGAGCCTCAAAACGATTCGCGAACGAGGAAGCTTTCTCCACTGTAGTATTCATAGGCACAATCGTCACGACAGGCCGTGCGGACGAGGCTCGGTGAATCCTGGGTATTTTGGGCAGCGCGCGATTCCTGCGATAAACTGCCAACGCAATCGTGCCGGTGGTAGTCGCAATTTGCGAAGAGGTGTTACGATGCTGTCCGTCGCGTTCAAAGAGTGGGCTGTCATTTGTCGGGCGTTGGCCCTCGGGCGGCAGACGATCATTTTACGGAAGGGTGGCATTGCAGAATCGGGTGGCACTTTCCGACCGGAACACGACCGTTTCTGGTTATACCCGACGTTCGTCCATCAGCAAGAAGGTGGCACGAAACCCGAAGCCATTCCATTCATTCAATCGGCAAACGCCAACCGACCCGCTCCCGACCGCATCCACTTCCAGGAGTTCGTCGAGGTCGGCGACGTGCGATTGATCGACGACCTCGCGGTGGCGCTATCGCTCGATGCATTCCATATTTGGACGCCGGAAACCGTCAAAATGCGCTTCCACTACCGCACGCCAGGACTGTACGTGTTATCCGTACGAGTGTTTCGCGTGCCCGTGCCGTTCGACGCCATCGAGCAACCCGCCTATGCAGGCTGTAAAACGTGGGTCCACCTCGAACCGGGCCTCTCGACCGATGGGGCCACACCCGTATTGAGCGATGCCGAATACGCGGCCCTTCGTTCGGCAATTTAACACCTGAATTTAATTAACTGTCCCATTTGGGCTGCGATCCAAAACGAAAAACAAAACATTAACCGCGGAGGGCGCTGAGTACGCAAAGAAGTATTTGAGATGCGGAATCCATTTTTTCGATCTTTTCTCTGCGTCTTTGCGGCTCTGCGTGAGAAGCGTTTTGAGTTGCAATTTATGCCAACCGGGTCGGAATGAAATTCTTTCTCACGAGAGGCGCAACGACGCAGAGAAAGAAAATCAAATCATGTGATGGTTCATTCTGAGTAGCCGTTCGCTGGAATTAGAACCGTGCGGAAATCATAAACTTTTACTCCGCGTTCTCTGCGCCCTCCGCGGTTAAAATTCTGCATGAGGTCACGCAGCTCATGTGCCATTCCAGTCAAATGGGACAGTTAATAACTTTCGTATCTTTAGCGAGCAGACTTGCTGAAAATGGGGCTGTCCATTCGGCGGGGTGTTCCTAAACTAGACGCTTTCGCGAAAAATAAATGACGGTGAGGGGTTTACGATGGCCGAGCGATTGTCCTTTTCCACACGCAACGACCGCGCACGCGATAATCACGCGATTTCCCGCGCCGTCAACGGTGGATTGAAGCGTAAAGAGCGCGTCAATCGCGACAAGCGGATGGCCGAACTCGTCAAGGCGGGCAAGCAACTGCCTTATATTCCGTCGATTATGAGCTGGTTGAGCACAAAGCTCGGCAAGCCTTCGACGCTGATTTCGCAAGCCGAAGTCGATAACCTCGTCAAGTAACGATTTCGTCGGTGCGATCTTCCGCAACATCGACGGGTTGCCGTTCCCTCGCGTGAAGGTCGCAATATCGTACGGATCGCGGGAAAATTGGCAGTTTACCGAAGACGCGAAACCAGTCGCGATCTTCGACGATTGCGGGCCGATCGCACAAGCTGCACCGTAATGCGCTGCCGTCATCGCCGACGATGTTCGATTCGCAGCGATTTTTGGCATGTGCCAGGATTGCATCCTCGGTGTAACCGCGCCGCGACAATTCCGCTTCGATAATCCGAATCGCAGAGGGTTCCATATCTTCGCGGTAAACTGTCGCGCGATCGAGCAATTCCTCGGTATCCGATTGTTGCGTCCGTTCGACGATCGTTTTTCTGTCGACGTTCATATCTTCACATTCTGCCGAAATTGATGGGAAAAGAATCGTAGTGGGAACTCCGAAACCGAATACCGCGTCCTAGTGTTCAATTCTTACACGATTGTCTCGCAGGTTGACTTCGCCGGAAAACGGTGGACTCGGTTGCGTCGCATCGTTTAGAATATGGTAATTGTGGCGGATCGATCGACGGATCGTTCTCGCCCTCATATCCCCAGGGGTCTCCGGATGAAACGCGCATTCTCCAGACTATTCGCTACCGGGCTGATGATCGCCCTGACATCGGTCGTGCAAGCGGCCGAGTTGACGCCCGCCACACCGGCACCACAATCGGACATCATTAACAAGTTGATCGCCGAAGGTTGGCAGAAAGCAGGCATCAAAAAGCCCGCCGACAAAGCCACCGACTTCGAGTTCCTGCGCCGCTCGTTCATCGACCTCATTGGGCGAATCCCTACGACCGAAGAAGTCGTCGATTTCGAGCAAGATCGCGCAGCGGGCAAGCGCGCTCGCCTCATCCAACGCCTCTTGTACTCGAAGAGCTACGAGCCGAAAAACAACGGCCAGACTATCAAACTCGAGAAAGATAAAACCCTCAAGTTCTCGTACACCGACGAGTTTTCCGAACACTGGGCGAACATCTGGACCGTGTGGCTGATGACCCGTTCGGGTCACCCGACCTACCGCGATCAAATCAATGCCTGGTTGACCGACGAACTCGGTGGCAACACTGAAGCCAAGGTGACGCCACACGATGAATTCGTTACCAAGTTGCTGACCGCCAGCGGCACGACCCGCATCGACGCGAACGCGGCCAACTTCATCATCCACCACCTCGGCGAACCGGTCCCCGCAGAGAAACAAGCCGAACTGGGCAAGTTCGACGCCGTGCCGATCACGTCGCGCGTCACCCGCCTGTTCATGGGCATCCAGACGAACTGTACCCAGTGCCACGATCACCCTTTCAATAAAGAGTGGATTCAGTCGGACTTCTGGGGCGTCAACGCCTTCTTCCGCCAGACGATCCGCACCAAAACGCCAATCGGCTCGGTCGTCCGCAACAACATGATGACGACGCAAAAGGACTTCGAGATCGAACTCAAAGACGCACCCGACTCGAATGCCTCCGGGATCATCTTCTACGAACGCCGCGATGGTAAGCTGATGGCGATCAAGCCGAACTTCCTCAAAGACCTCGGCAAAGCCGAGTCGGGCGACCCCGATCACAAGCCGATCGCGAAGACGGAAACGAAGTCGCGCCGCATCGCGCTCGCCGATTACGTCGTCAAGCACGACAATTTCTCGAAGGCGTACGTCAACCGCATCTGGGGCCACCTTTTCGGTCGCGGGATGAACAAAGAGCCGAGCATCGACGACTTCGGTAGCCATAACGAAGTCGTTCACCCCGAACTGCTGTCTAAGCTGGCAGCCGATTTCGCACAATATAAGTACGACCCGAAGCAACTTCTGTACTGGATTTGCACGAGCGATGTTTACGGCCTCAGCCACGTTGCGAACAAGGATTACGTCGATCAAAAGTTCGAGCCGTACTTCGCCCGGATGCCGCTCAAGGCGATGTCCCCCGAAGTGCTGTTCGAGAGCCTGATGACCGCAGCCAAGGCCGACCTCGGCAGCGATCGCAAGACCCAGCGGAACGACTTCATGAAGCAGTTGGTCAGCAACTTCGGCGACGACGAAGGCAACGAAATCAACTTCAACGGGACCGTCGTTCAAGCATTGCTGTTGATGAACGGCAAGGAACTCAACGAGGAAATCGGCCGCACCGGTGCGAATAACCCCGTCGTTCGCTTGGTCGATAAGCACTCGAAGAAGAAGTCCGCCGCGCTGAACACGAACGCGATGATCGACGAATTGTTCCTGAGTACGCTGAGCCGCCACCCGACCTCGGCGGAAGTCACGCGGATCAACACGCTCATGACGAAGGGGCAGGTGATCGCGGGCGAAGCGCCGAAAGTCGATTCGCCGAAATCGGACTCGACGAAACCACCGGTGAAAGTCGATCCGAAAGCCGTCGCGAAACCGGAACCGAAGAAGCCGATGAAGAACCCAGGCTCGGTCGTCATCCCGGCGGGTCCGCGGTTCGTGCCGCCGAGCACAGGCGACCATACCCCGTTCTTCCAGGATCTCTTCTGGGCACTGCTCAACACCAACGAGTTCATGCTGAACCACTAATCGGTGGGAACGATCGAACTCCTGCAAACCGGGCGAGCCATCGTCCGGTTTGTTTCGTTTGGGTGAAGCCCTCCCATGGTTTCACCATGGGCTACGCGAGCGATCCTTTCAGGACCGAAGAACAGAACCCGACCCCGATCACCGCTTTGGGATCGGCCTTAACGCAACTCCTTCTCAAACGGTAAAACATCAAACCACTGGGCTCCACATCACATTTGGCACGGTTCAAAACCCGGTTGCAGTTTTGCCAAATAAGACCACTAAAAATTTGGTTCCGGCGTGATTGGAATTGGGCGAAATCGGACGTAAGTCG
>JAYVQG010000279.1:0-5258 GCA_043757025.1 Limnoglobus sp. | reverse complement strand
GCGACGGCCTCCATGCAGTGGGTTTGAGCACCAACAGCATGCTTGAGAGGCCGTCTTTTCGTAAAGAGCAAGTGAAATCGCAGGAAACAACGCGCCGGTCGCTCTGTCTATTGTGGAATCGACTCTGTCAATGTTGAATGGGCAGGCTGTTAAGCCGAATCCCACTTGTATTTGTTTATCGTGACCGTTTCCCTAACGAAAGTCAAATCCAATGTCGGAAAATGTTTCTTCTGCACGATGTGGATTCCGTTCCCGTTTAGCCACGCCGCGTAGTCTTCGGAGCGAAGCGCGTGGGCACAATGTATCCGATCACAATGCGATTTTCACGTGAGTTCACGCCCCACGCGCTTCGCTGCGCAAAGCCTTCGCGGCGCGGCTAAACGAATCCCGAATCCCGAATATCGCCACCCACACGCAAGCGAGGCACAAACCCCACGATCCCAAGTTCGACGTTCGTACGGGTCTGTATTATCGGCGAGGTTCAAATCGCGTCGATTCCGGATAGCACATCTGCCCAAAGTCCGTTTACGTGGGGCACGTTTTTAACGTGCCATTATTGAAAATGGCACGGTAAAAACGTGCCCCACGTCGATACCCGGTTTTGTACCACGCCACCATTTTGCCTCGTGGCTGGGGTTGTGCCCGAACGGGAAGAAAACCGGTGGAAAGGTGCCCACCCTCAGCTCGGGGCCGTCGGCCGGGGGCAGCGCCAACTTCTTCAACTGCCTGCTGGCCACGACTGGAGCGCCCGCTCGCCTTCGCGGTGACAGCTGCCTGTCACGAGGTCGCGGACACGCTTCGCCGAATCGTGTTTCGGCGGATACGCTCTGCTACCGGACGAAACGCCAGTAGAAGCAGTCCGGAGAAGGCCAGAACAGCCCCGGGCGGGGCGGGCGTAGCGCTTACTTGATCCGCGCTGAACGTCAGGTCGTTGTCATCGAAGTAGGCGTCCAAATCCGACCCTACGTTGCGGCCGAAGTTCATCGTGTACCCCACCGACCGGGTGCCGACCGGCACCGTATAGCTACCCGTGTAGTTCTGCCAACTCCCGTTGTGCGAATCGATCGTGGGCGTGAGCGCGTTGCCAATTACCCCGCCCACCCCATCTCGGAACGTGAGGGAGACGTACCCGTTGTCGCTCGGCGTACCCTGGTTCAGTCCCTGCTCCCAGAATGTCACCACGGCCAACACGCCCCCAGCGTCGACCTGGGTCGCCGTCACCCCGGCGCTGGAGAGGGTGACGAACTGCGTCAGGCTCCCGTATAGCCCAGTCCCGCCGACGAATGCATACGAGCCGCTGTGTGGATTGATGCCGGGGTTGAACGTCCCATTGTCTGCGAACGGCGAGGACGACCCACCGACCGTCCATCCGGTCAGGTTTCCGGCCTCGGCACCGGGGTTGACGAGAAAGCCTGCCTGAGCCACACTGGCCGTCGCCAGCGTCAGAAGGACCGTTGCTGCCAAACCACGCATTGCTCACTCCTTGTTAATGGATGCTACAAACTGCCCCGCACTTGTGCGGCCGAACAGTGTTTAGACCAACTCGGCGGATGTCGCCGCCTAACCGGTGACGCCCACCCAACTCGCGCCCCCAACTCGCGCCCCTGGGGCTTTGGACGCCGAACAGATTACTCAGTAACATTGGGTCCAATTACATCCGACATCCATCGTCGTGTCAAGCTTATTTTTACTGTTTATTCCAAATTTCACGAAATATATTGTCCGGAATTGTTTTGCCGATCCTCGCGCGGTGCGACATATCTCACTTCCATCGTTCGGAGACCGCTATGAAACTCCTCGATCGCGTTCGAGATAAGCTTCGCTTCCTCCATTATTCTTGGGACACCGAACAATGTTACGTTCGCAGGATCGAACGCGACATCGTCTTCCACAAACAGGCAACCGTCTGGCGACACGGACGTTCGTCAGTGGGCTTTGGGTTGGCCGAATCCACGCGAATTCCCGAAGTCAAAAAATCCAAGGCGATCCGACGTAAGTCGACTTTTGCACGGTGTCGCGAAGTGTCGTGAAAGTGTCTCCAAGTGTCGTGAGAATGTCGTGGTCGGTCGATTTTGTGTCGTGCTCGGTCGATTTACTGTCGCCACTTGCGCCGATTCTCGAATCGAGAGCATTCGACACAACCCTCGACAAGAGTTCGATATACGGAATACGGAACAGTGGATTGCGATCAAAAAGTGGCGATTTTGGGTCGCAAAAACCGGAAAAACACCCGAAAAACCGGTTTTGGAGCGTCCGCAATTGTGACTTACGTCGATTCTTTCGCTTCAACGGGTGGCAGTGGGTTCGGTTCGCGGGGCATCGTGCAGATACGCTTCAGCCACGCTTCGACCGATTCCTTGGAAAGGACTGCTTCCACGGTGATGCCCGAACGCAATGCGGGGTGAACGGGCGCGAAGAAGTCCATTTGCCAGGTTCGCGGCATTTCGGGCTGGCCCAGAAGCACGATCCGCATCCCGTCGATTTCGACGATGTCCGCCGGATGCAGTTCGCCCCAGACCCACCACGGCTGATACGGCGCGGCCGCCGCCCACGTTTCGAGCGTACGATCCGGTTGCAACGCAGGCCACTGATAGAACTGCCAGATGCCGGTATCGTAGATGCCCGTCTCGCCAACTACGCCCTCCGCATCCCACTCTTCCTGCGTGACGCTCGGGATCATCCGTTCGCTTTTGGCGATGCTCGCAAGCAGCGGACTCGGCTTCGGCCCGTCCCAGTTTACGGCCGTTGGATGGTTCAAAATCGCGTCTTGCAGCAGCGTAAACAACTGACAGTTATTGCGAACGGCATGCATCCGGACGCGGAAGCCGAGGTTGCGCACGAGGTCGATCACGACGAGTTCTTCGCCATCGACGCACTGAAGCACTTCGCCCAGATAAAAAGCATAGCGGTTGAACTCGCGGGCATTCACGACGGCCTGCGTCAGTTCCGGTTGGTTGCGGGCGAATCGCCGCAGACGCGCATCCCGGCACAGCATCGCCATCGCCGCCCGCGACAGGAACGAAATCGCGAGATATTCGCGGATGAGCTGCGCCGCTTCAGTCGATTTCGCGGCGGCAGTTTCCCATTCGTCTTCGGGAATCATCTCGAGATGCGGCGTGCCGATATGCACTTTTAACTGGTCGTGAAGCAATTTCGCACCGGTAAACACCGATGGCAGCCGTTCGAGAATCGCTGGCAGTGCCACGTCGGCGTTCGCACCCGCTTCGACGCCCATGCCGCAAGTATTCGCCACACACGAGAACTCCCACGTCGGTAAGTCAGGCACCAGTTGTTCGGCCAATTCCTCGTAAATCTCCTCGCGTTCAGCAGGCGTGCCATCGCGGTAGATCGTTTCGATCTGCGAATACGCCTCGCGGAACCGTTCGCGCACCTCTTCCGCATCGTTGGTGGCCGTTCGCTGGCGAAGCAAGGATACGAACCAGATTGCGAGATCGTGCGGATTCAGAGGTTGGGCCACAAGTCACCGGAGTCGAGGGAGAAACGAATCGGGTTATCGTTACCCCGTAATGTCCGCTCGGGTCAAGGCGAACGCGAAAGGGAATTTTGAAAAACCGTACTGTTTCGGGAGAATTTGCCTTGACGAACACTTTGCATTAGCTGAGACTAACACCTAAGTTAGTTTCACCTACTACACGGAGTTAGCAATGCACAAAATGCATCGCAAAGCGTTTACGCTCATCGAATTGCTCGTCGTCATCGCGATTATCGCGATCCTCATCGGCCTGCTGTTACCGGCGGTGCAGAAGGTTCGCGAGTCGGCGTCGCGGCTGAAGTGCCTGAATAACCTGAAGCAGATCGGCCTCGGGTTGCATAACTACGAAGGCATCAACCGGCAGTTTCCGCCTGCGTTCACCACTGCGAACACGCGGCTCGATGGCTCCGCGTTCGGCATCAGCTATGGCGATCAGTACCGTAACGGTACGCCCGGCTGGGCGTGGGGCGTGTTCCTCTTGCCGTTCCTCGAACAAGAGAATCTCTTCCGCCAGTTCGACATCAATCAACCGTGCTGGTCGCCCGCTTTTGCCGCTTCCGTGAAAACGAAGGTGAGCCTGTTTCTCTGCCCGTCGGCCACCGGCGGCAGCGATGGTTTCGACGTGCAACGCGAAGGGGCCGACCGTCGCCACGGCGTGCCGATGACTCGTTCCGATGGCAGCACGATTGCGTTCGCACATTCGCACTACGTCACGAATGCCGGCATCACGCAGCCGTGGGGGCGCACGACTGCCTATTGTTACGACTACGACATTCCCGAGCCGATCCCCGAGAACGGCAACCAACTCGCCCGCACCGATGGGCCGTTTTACCGCAACTCGAAAACCAGCGTGGCGGCTGTTTCGGATGGCTTGTCGAACACCATTTTCATCGGCGAACATAGCTCGATTCTAAGCAACAAAACCTGGGTGGGCGTCGTTCCCGGTGCCGTCACGCCGCCGCGGCTCGACCTGCGCCCGTGGCCTTCGGAGAACAATGGCGCAGGCTGTCTGGTCGGCGTGCATAGTGGCCCGGATACGCACGATCACCCTCAGGTAATTATTCACGCTCCTAACGATCCGTTCGGCCACACCGATCAAATGTGGGGCGAGCACGGCACCGGTTGCAACGTGCTCATGGGCGACGGCTCCGTGCGGTTCATCACCACGTTCATTCGTCCGCTGACGTTTGTGGCACTCTCGACGCGCGATAGCGGGGAGGTGTTCAATGTCGAGTGAAAATAAGCCAATCTATGCGAAATACGCACTCGTTGGCATCGTGGCATTGGTGGCGATCCTCGTCGTTTACCACTACTGGAGTCGCCCGCCGCAGATGGGAACGAGCGAGGAAGTCTTCAACACCGTCGATGCCCTATACACGGCGGTGCGCAACCAGGACGAGAAGCGAGTCAGCGAGTGTGACGTTCGCTTGAAGGGTTATCGCGATGCGGGCAAACTCCCGGAGAGTGCAGCTCATGCGCTCGATGCCATCGTGCGGAAAGCGCGTTCCGGGGCGTGGGAAACCGCGGTCGCACGGCTCTACGAGTTCATGCTCGCGCAACGCCGCGAAGGCGTCATCGAACACGAACATAAGCCGAAAGCGACGAAAAAGAAGTCGCCAATATCGACGTAAGTCACAATTGCGGACGCCCCAAAACCGGTTTTTGGGGGTGTTTTTTCGGTTTTTGAGGTCCAAAATCGCCACTTTTCGATCGTCTTTCGCTGTTCCGTAAGCCACAACTCGAAATCTTGTTGCAGGTTGTGTCG
>JAYVQG010000278.1:0-20531 GCA_043757025.1 Limnoglobus sp. | reverse complement strand
TTGATTCCGAAATCGGGAATGATTCCAGGGATGGGTGGGTGGGTAAGTGGTGGAATCATTCCCTGCTACCCAAAATCGCCGCAATTGGAACCAGGCCGCTGCGAAGGTATCATCCCGAAACTGACAGTTGCGACTCGGAGACGAGTATGGGCGAGATCCGCGTCAAAGTGATCCTTACGAACGCTTCTGGAGGTGGCACCACTATGCTCGTACCAACCGGTCGCGATTTTCGCTCACGTTCTTCGTCGCGTTGCGGGTATCGACCACGAGCTTTGCTTCGGCGAGAATCCAGCCATAATCGTACGCGCTGTGGTCGGTTGCGATCAGCACGCAATCTTGCGATTGCAGATACTCGGCGGTCAGCGGCTGGCTTTCCATTTTCAGGTGCGCGTAGTGCCGGGTCGGGGGTAGGTTCGGGATGTGCGGATCGTTGTACGTGACGGTCGCGCCCTTCTTCAGGAGCAATTCCATCAACTCGAAGCCGGGCGATTCGCGTGGGTCGTCGATGTCCTTTTTGTATGCCATGCCGAGGATCGCGACGCGGCTGCCTTTCAATGGCTTGCCAGTTTCGTTGAGTGCATCCGCGACTTTGGTCACGACATACGTCGGCATTCCGGTGTTGATCTCGCCGGCGAGTTCGATGAACCGCGTACTCATACCGTACTGGCGTGCCACCCACGTCAGGTAGAAGGGGTCGATGGGGATACAGTGACCACCGAGGCCCGGACCGGGGTAAAATGCTTGGAAACCGAATGGTTTCGTCTTCGCGGCATCGATCACTTCCCAGACGTCGATGCCCATGCGGTCGTAGAGCACTTTGAGTTCGTTGACGAGTGCGATATTGATGGCGCGGTAGGTATTTTCGAGAATCTTGCTCGCTTCCGCGACTTCCGGCGACGACACTCGCACCACATTCGGCACGATGGCGGCATACAAAGCGCAGGCGACTTCGCTACTGTTATCGTCCAAGCCACCGACGACTTTGGGGATCGTGTTCACCGAGTGCGTGGCATTGCCTGGGTCTTCGCGCTCGGGGCTGAACGCGAGGAAAAAGTCTTCTCCAGCCAGCATTTCCGAGCGTTGCAGGATCGGCAGAACGACGTTCCGCGTCGTGGTCGGATACGTCGTGCTTTCGAGTACGACGAGTTGCCCCGGTCGCAATTGGCCGGCGACCGCGTGCGTCGAATTAATGACGTATCGGAGGTCGGGTTCGCGCGATTCGGTGAGCGGCGTCGGCACGCAGATGAGGATCGCATCGACTTCGCCGAGACGGTCGAAGCGATCCGTGGCGGTGAAGCCGACGGCGCGCATTTCGGCGATGGTCGTGTCGGAAATCTGCTTGATGTACGAATGGCCCGCGTTGAGCTTCGCGACTTTTTGCACGTCGATATCGAAGCCCGTGACCTCGTAGCCGCGGCTGGCAAATGCGCGAGCGAGCGGGAGGCCGACGTACCCTAGGCCGATGATGCCAATTCGTGCCGTTTTGGCGAGAATTCGCGCGTGTAGTTCTGCAAAGGTGTCTGACATTCCGGCTCCATCCGTGGCTCGTGTGGCCGATCCTGGCCGCGATAGAAGGTTATGCACGAAATTTGGGACGCCTGTCAACGCAGATTACCACCGGCCTATTACGAAACGCTTTCGCAACCGTCACGCCTTCGCTAACCGGGTCGCTTTTCCTAGCCGGTTCGTCGATCGTACGATCTTCCAAAACTTTCAAAGTTTGATTCAAGTCGCGTTCCACTCCGCGTTTGCATGAGGCACCATGTAAGAATTACCGAACACCTACCGAGGTCCGCCATGCGTGCGAGCCACCCCATTCAACGATGTTTTCGCGCAGGAATGGCCTGCCTGTGCATCGGTTGCCTACCCGCCGTCGTCGCCGCCGGCGATCCACTACCGCTACACCTGCCCAGTGAAGTGGTCGCGACCGATTTCGACCTGATGTGCCGGGTGAAGTCGGCAATTGCGGCCGATCCGCTGTTGAAGAACATCAACTTGATGGTCAGCGTCATCGACGGCGGTGCCGTCGTGGGTGGGGCGGTCGCATCGGATGCGATGTCGGCTCGCGTATCGCAGTTGCTGCACACGGTGCCGGGGATTACGGACGTTAAAGTATCGTGCTGGGTTCCCGCCGTGGAAGACCCACTCCGAAAGATGGTGGCCGTTCGTCTGAAAGCGGTGACCGTACCGAGCGAAATGCCCGATCCGAGAATCGGCGCGACGACGGTCACGCTGCGTCATATGCCCGCGATGACGTATCTCCTCGAACCCGCAGTGTTGCGACCCGCCGCCAGTGCGTATTCGCCCGTTCCACCGCCCGCGCCACCCGCTCCTGCCGGTCCGCCAGAGTTTCCGACCATCCCCTCGCCATCCGTGCCGGTGATTCCGAATCAAGATGTGGCCGCAGCGGTGGAGGCCGTGCAGTCGTCCGTATTGCGTTACTCGACGCTAAAGGTGGTCGTGATAGCTGGATCGGTCGCGATTTCCGGAACTGCCTCCGACGCAGCCGACGCCTGGGATTTGGCATTAGAATTGCGAAAGGTTCCCGGCGTGGATCGTGTAATCGTCGGGCCGCTCAGTCGTTAGCAAAATTCCGGTCGAATTTGCTAGTCTGTTGACCCGCTCCGTTCTACGATCAATTGAACGGACCACGGGAAGCTTCATGCGCATCCTCATCATTTCCGACATTCACTCGAATTGGCCCGCACTTGCTGCCGTCCAAGAGTCTTACGACGTATGCCTTTGCGTCGGCGATCTCGTCGAATATGGGCCGCAACCGGTCGAGGTGATCCAATGGGTTCGCGAACGCGCACTGCATTGCGTTCGCGGCAATCACGACCATGGCACGGCACAGAATATCGACGTGTTTGGCGTCGGCGGGTTCCGATATCTGACGATGGCCACGCGCACGCCGACGATTGAATTGCTGAACGCGGAAGACCGACGTTACCTCGCCGACCTTCCCACGGTGAAGCTGTTTACGCTTGCGGGTAAGCGATTTCTCATGGTTCACGCCAGCCCCCGCGATCCGCTCGACGAGTACGTTCCCGCCGATGCCGCACAATGGGCGACGAGGATTGCCGGTTTCGCCGTCGATTACGTGCTGGTCGGGCACACGCACCAGCAGTTTTCTATGGACGTGGGCAAAGCGAAAGTCATCAACCCCGGCAGCCTCGGATTGCAGCGCGATGGCAACCCGATGGCACGATACGCCATCATCGAAAACGGCCAAGTCGAACTCAAACAGATCGAGTACGATTACGAGGCGACCGTCGCGGCACTCGGGAATACGTCGATTGACTTCAAAGCCAAACAAATGCTCGCGGACGTGTACCGAACGGGTCGCTACGTCCACCCGACGAGCGGCGTGAACGGAGTTGCCGAGCTAAATGGCAGTTACGCAAAAGTGAAGGCCATCGCCTAATACTCAGATCTCGCTCAACTCCGCAGCCTTTCTTTGGCCGAACTTCAAGTACAGCGATGGCAGGAAGAACAGGTTCAACAGCGTCGACGTGATGAGTCCGCCCATGATGACGATGGCAAGTGGGTATTCGACTTCGTGACCGGGTTTTTGGCCGCTGATGACGAGCGGCAAGAGTGCGAGGCCGGTGGCGAGTGCGGTCATCAGGATCGGGGCGAGGCGTTCCTCGGAACCGCGTTCGACCAAGCCAGGGCCGAACGCTTCGCCTTCGTGATCTTCGAGATGGCGATAATGGCTGACGAGCATGATGCCGTTGCGGGCGGCAATGCCGAGGACGGTAACGAAGCCAACGAGTGAGCCGAGCGAAAGTACGCCACCCGTCAGCGAGACGCCAACCCCGCCGCCAACGAGCGCGAACGGCAACGTGAACGCGACGATAAGCGTGAGCCTCCACGATGCGAAGTCGGAATAAATCACCAGCAGCACGCCCAACATCGCGAGCGCCCCGAGTAGGTACAACCGCTGGCTCGACTCCTTGCGGGCGGCCTCTTCGCCGAGGAACTTCGGGTAGTAACCGGGTTCGTATTTTAACGCACGCACCTTCTCTTCGATCTCGGCAGCGACCGCGCCGAGATCGCGACCTTGCACGTTACACGTGATGTCCAGTCGCCGCGATGCGGACTCGCGCTTGATCTCGTTTTGCATCGGTACGACGACGACATCGGCGACATCGCGTAGCCGGACTTGCACGCCTGCTGGGGTATCGATCGGCAGCAATTGCAGCGCCGTCAAATCTTCGCGGCACGCGGGCACGCCCCACACCACGACATCGAACCGCTTCTGCCCTTCGTACACTTCGCCCACCTTCGACCCGCGTAACAACGTCGTCGTCGCGCGGCGAACGTGGCCGGGCGTCAGGCCGTATTGCTCCGCGGCCTCGGGGCGCAAGCGGACCTCGATTTGTGGGAGCAGCACTTGCGATTCGACTTTGAGATTCGTCACGCCCTCGACGCCGCCCATCACCTTCTCCGCTTCTTTTGCCTTGGAACGCAGCGTATCGAGGTCGGGGCCGAACAACCGCACGACGATGCTGAAGCTCGAACCGGACAGCACTTCCTTGCTGCGTTCCTTCAGGAAGGTTTGCACGTCGCAGAACATGCCGGGGTAGCCTTCCATCGCGGTCTGGATTTTTTTTAACGTCGATTGGTAGTCGACGTCCGGGTCGATGCTGATCCAAAGTTCGGTGAAGTTCGGGCCGTAAACTTCGTCGGCGACTTCCGCGCGCCCGATGTGCGAACCGAAGTTTCGCACGCCGGGGATCGCCAGAAGTTCGCGGCTCGCGAGGATCGTCATACGGTCCATCTCTTCGACCGAAGCGCCGGGCTTCGCGATGAAGTGCATCAGGAAATCGGTTTCCTGAAACTCCGGCAGGAACTCCGAGCCGAACCGCGACGCGGCCGCACTACTCAGCACGAACGTGGCCAAAATGATACCGAGTGCGGCATACGGCCGGCCGATCAGCGAGGGCAGCACCGCCGCATACCCTTTGCGTAACCAGCGTGCCAGCGGAGCTTCGGTCCGACGACCGCGACCGCCCGTGAGGAGCATATACGACAACGCCGGTGTGACGGTCAGCGCGACGAGCAACGATGCCAAAATCGCGAGGATGTACGACATCGCCAGCGGCCGGAAAAACGAACCAGCGATGCCATCGAGGAAGAAGATCGGCAGGAACACGATGATAACGATCATCGTCGCATAGACGACCGCACTGCGAACTTCGAGCGAAGCATCAACGACTATCTGAAACGGCGAATGCGAAGTGAGCTCGGCATTTCGTAGTCTGCGGTGGATGTTCTCGACGTCGATGATCGCGTCGTCGACGACTTCGCCGAGCGCGATGACCAAACCTGCGATCACCATCGTGTTGAGGGTAACGCCGAACGCGGTGAGTACCACCACGGCGGAGACGAGCGAGATGGGAATGGCCAACAGGCTGATGAGTGCGGTGCGCCAATCGAACAGGAACAAAATCAGGATGACGGCGACGAGGCCACAGCCGATGAGCAGCGCGTGGCTGAGGTTCGTAATTGCGCGTTCGATGAACGTGGCGGGGCGGAAAATCGTCGGGTCGATCTTCAAGCCCGTCAGGCCGGGTTCGAGGTCGCGTAGTGCCGCTTCGATCTTTTTCGTCACTTCGAGCGTGTTGCCTTCGGGTTGCTTTTCGACGATCAGCAACAGGCCGGGGGCATCGTCGATAATCGCATCGCCGATGGCGGGGGGCGAGCCGATCTGCACCGTGGCCACATCGCCGAGCCGCGTCGGCGCGTTTCCCTGGAAGGCCACGATGGTGCGGGCCAAGTCGTCGGGTTCGACGATCATCGCGCGGTGGCGCACGGCCAATCGTTGATTCGGCTTATCGACGAAGCCACCCGATTCGAGAACGGTCGCGTCCCCCGCGGCACGCATCACTTGATCGAGCGTCACGCCGGCGGCACGCAACCGGTCGGGGTCGACGAGCACTTGATATTGCTTATCGCGTTGGCCCCAGATCGCGACGTTGGCCACGCCGGGGATAGACATCAACTTCGGGCGGATCGTCCAGAGCGCGAGCACGCTCATGTCGCGCTGCGACATCGTCTTCGACGACACGCCGATTTTCATCACGCGGCTAAGCGATGAAAGTGGTTGCAAAATCACTGGCGGGCGCGCGACGATCGGCAATCGGACCGCTTCCGCAGCCACGCGTTCTTGCACGTACTGCCGCGCTTTGTGAATGTCAATGTCTTCGCCGAACAGCAACACGACCGACGACAAACCCAGCACCGATTTCGAGCGAAGTGTCTTCAACCCCGGCGTGCCGTTGAGTGCATTCTCGAGTGGTACGCTGATGAGGCTCTCGACTTCGTCGGTCGAAAGGCCCGGCGCTTCGGTCTGGATTTCGACCTTCGGCGGTGCAAATTCGGGGAAGACATCGAGCGGGGCGTTGCCCACCGTGCGGACGCCGTAAACGATGAGCAACCCGCACAACGCCAGCACGACCACGCGGCCCCGGACCGACGACGAGATAAGCCAACTCAGCATGGTGAACTCGCAGGTAAGCGATAACCGTCTGGAACCCAGGCACCGTTTGGCGGTATGATAATCGCAAGCAATCTCGAACGCTTCATACTGGAGGACGCACTATGCCGTTGCACGATTGGACGCGAGTCGACGATGGCATCTTTCACGATTTTCACCTCGCGTGGATTGCGGAGATACGCCGAAGTCTGAACAAGGGCCTTCTGCCGGAGGGCTATTACGCACTCGCGGAGCAAGTTGCGGGTTTGGGCAATCCGGATGTTCTGGCACTTCGCGAACCGAGTACCAACGGTAATGGCAATGGTTACTCGGGCGATGGCGGCACCGCGTTGATGACGGCTCAACCGAAGACCCGTGTTGTGGCACATGCGGATGATGACAGTTACACGAGACTTCAGCGCAGGATCGAGATTCGCCATGTTTCCGGTCACCGGATTGTGGCCTTGATCGAGATCATTTCGGCAGGGAACAAATCGAGCCATTTCAAATGGGACGCATTCCTGCAAAAAGCATTGTCGGCGATCCAGGGAGGCATCCATTTGTTGCTGCTCGATGTTCACCCGCCGACCGCGCTCGATCCGGGCGGAGTTCACGGCTCGGTATGGGGTGAATACACTGGCGAAGTATTCGAATTGCCGCCCGATGCGGACCGCACATTGGTCTCTTACGATTGCGGCAGAACGAAGACGGCATACGTCGAGCCGATTGCTGTCGGTCAAACATTGCGAAACATGCCGTTGTATCTTTCAACCGCGGGATATATCGAAGTCCCGTTGGAAGCCACGTATCAGGCGGCCTACGAAGGCGTGCCGCGGTTCTATCGCGACATTCTGCAATAGGCATCATTTCACGAAGCCAGTTTCGGCCCCGAAGAGTTCCTGCGTACCCGCGGTTACGATCTTCGTACCGACCGCTGGCCCGCTCGCTAACACGGCATCGGCACCGACGGTGTACTGGACGACGACGCGACGACGCGCATAGCGGTGACTATCCAATTGCTCGTAAATCCAGTTCCCGCCATGGACGTCGAAAACGACGGCCGACCACGGTACCGTGGCGCTCTCTTTGGCATCCGATAGCGGGATCGTGACTCCGAGGCGTTGGCCGGGCGTGAGCGTGGCGTTCGCGTTCGACATCTCGTAAAAGACATCGACGGTGGCCGAGATCGGGTTCGCGGAAGGTGGCGCGATCACTGGTTTCGCAGGCGTGAGCGTAGTGCCGGGCGATGCGGAGAGCTTGCCGATTTGTGCCGGTTCGCTGCGGTCGATCGCATCGAGATCGCCGACCGGCAACGGCACGCGAACCCACATCGTCGAGAGATCGACGACTTCAAACAGCGCCGCGCCGCTCGGTACGTTCAGGCCGGGCATTGCGGACACGGTGCGAAGGATGCCATCTTCCGGAGAGTCGATCGGGATCGGGGCTGCCGTCCCGGAATCGACGTCGCCGAGGACTTTGGCCAACACTGTGCGGCGCGCGATTGCGGCTTCGAGCGACTTCGTGCCGATGTCGAACGCGGCCTGCGCTTCATCGACGAGGCGTTGGCTGCCTGCGCCTTCCTTCAGCACCCGCTTGGAACGCTCGAGAGCGATCTTCGCGATCTCGACTTGCGTCTTCGCGTTGTTCACGATGCCGTCGGCATCGGCGAGCGATGCCGACAACGACGCACGCCCATCGGGTGTCAGTAACGGCAACAGTTGGAAGACGTTCTGCCCCGCCTTCACGCTATCGCCCGCCTTCGGCATCCCGCCTGCCGGTGCTTTCAAAATGCCACCGAGCGGCGCAGCAACGAGGATCGCGCGCCCCACGGGAATCGTCACTTCGCCGCCGTACATTCGCACTCGGCGAGTCGCTTTTTTCTCGACGGTAGCAATCGTTAACCCGAGTCGCTTTTCGGCTTCCTCCGTGAGCGTGATCGTGTTGAGGTCGTCCTCTTTGACCACCTTGGTAATCGTCGCGGCCGCAGCAGGTTTATCGGTCTTCGCGCCGCTCGGTTTATTCGTGAACAACCACCACGCACCCGCCCCCACGGCGGCGGCAATTGCCAGTGTCAGTACGATCCGAACGAGTTGTTGCGCGACATTCATTGCTTTTTTCCGTCGGCCATTGGCGTGAGTCGCTTGCCGACGCTGCGTTCCAACTCCGCCCAGAACCGTCGCAGATCGGCGTTCAGCACCGCTTCGCGCGAATAGCTATCGAGGAGTTGTCGCGTCGTTTCCAGCACGATAAAGATCGGCACATTCCCCTCCTGATAAGCCCCTTGCGCACGGCGGATTGCGGCTTCGACTTCGGGGCGAACCTTCGCACGCAACACTTCGAGTTCCGCACACGCTTGGCGGTATTGTAGGTAGGCACGCTGCACGTCGAGGATGATCTGGTACGCGATCGTTTGCTGGTTGCGCACCGCTTTTTCTAACTCCGCCTCGGCCCGTGCGATCCCGCCTTGATTGCGATTGAATATCGGCAACGTGAACCGCAACGCCGGGCCGAACTCGTGGCCATTCTTGCCGCTCGTCGCATCGAGAATGCCGAGCATCCGGACCCAGCCGATGCGGGCGAACTTGAGACGCGCTTCGGCGGCGGCGACGGCTTCGTTCGTGGCTAGTGCATCGGGGCGGTTCGCCATCGCTTCGGCGGTGAGAGCATCGGTGTCGAACGTCACGATCGCGGGCAGTTGCGGCGGATCGAGAACCAGCGCCCCACGTAACGGGCCGACGCCCATCAGGTTTTTTAGACGCTCTTCAAATATCGAAACATCGTACCCAACTCGCGTCGCGTCTTGCTCGGCTTGCAGCGAATCGATTCGCGCCGTTGCAGCCTCTTGCGGGGAAATATCGCCCGCCGTCAGTCGAATCTCGGCCAACTCCGAGATCCGCCCGCGGAACTTCACCGCCTCGCCCGCGATGCGTACCCGCTCTTTGGCCAGAAGCACATCGGCGTAAGCTTGGCGGACGTCACGCACAAGGTCCAACCCCGCCTGCGTCAGCCGGTTCGCCGTGCGGTCGGCTTCCATCGCAGCGGACCGGATTCGGATCGGCCGAAGCCAAATGGCCTCGATCGGCAGATCGAACAGATATTTGAACGGCTTATCCGTCACTCCGAATAAGTAAACGAATTCGGGGTTCGGTAGCAGCCCGGCCGCGATCAAATCGCCGCGTGCAATGCCGAGATCGGCGAGCAGTTCCTGGAATGCCGCATTGTTCCAGAGCGCGATCGAGATCGCTTCATCTTCGGTCACGCCGTCATCGAGATTGGCACCCGGCGGTAGCGTCAGTTGCTTCGCAACTGTGTAGTCTGGCAGCGTATGGTCGAACCGTTGACTCAGCGAATTCGATACCGTCGCACGATCCGGCCCGTTTGACGCAGTCTGACAGCCCGCGAGCCAAATCGCAATTGGAAGAAGCATCGCGTATCGTACTGCTACCCAATTCACGTCGAATCCTCCAACCGTAACGAACCCCATATCCCTATCATCGGCAGAATCGGCACGCCAAATATGAAATCCCCCACACTTTGCCTCAAGTGGCAACAGGTTAAGTTGCCACACCATAAGCCCAACTTGCCCAGTCGATGATTTTGTGATGGTAACGAGTCGTCATGAATCCAAAGTGAGGAGTCGATAAACTCGGCTTTATTTTCAATGCATTTCGTTCAGTTCTCACCCATAAGTGACAGTCGGATGATGACATCACTTCCATAATCCACCTTCGATCCGAATTCGATCGTGCCGCCCATCGCTTCGACGATCCTGCGTGCGATCGCGAGGCCCAGTCCGACGCCGCCAATGCCGGTGCGTTTCGCTTCTGCGGAACGGAAGAACGGTTCGAAGACGTGGCTGCTATCCGTTTTAGAAACTCCACAACCGCGATCGGAAACGGTGACGAAAGCCATTGTCGTCTCGCACGTGATTGCGAGGGAGACAATTGAACCCGGCTGGCTGTACTTGACCGCATTATCGATGACGTTGTTCAACGCTTGCGCGAACGCTACGGCATGAACGAGCACAATGCACGGCTTGTTGGTGATGTCTGTTTGGATGTCGGCGAAACGGGGGTGGTTCGCCCATACGTCGGCGATGTGTGCCTTCACTAAGTCTGCGAGATCGGTCGGTTGGCGGTTCGCGATCTGCGTTTCCGAATCGGCGCGCGACAGGAACAAAAGCAAGTCGACGATCTGATTGAGTTGCTCGACCTTTTTGACGCCGACACCGATGACCCGGCGATATTCATCGGGGTCGCGATCGCGGCGTAGCGCGAGTTCCATCTGCCCGAGCATCGCCGCAAGTGGCGTGCGTAACTGGTGCGATGCCTCGCCGGTGAAGCGAGCTTGCCGCTCGAATGAGACTTGTTGCCGCGTGAGCAAGTCGTTGAACGTCGTCGCCAAATTGCGAAGTTCGTCGTTTGGCACGGGCACGGGCAGTCGTTCCGCGAGATCGTTTGCCGTCATCTCGGCCGCGGCTTCGGACATCATACGAACGGGTGCCAACGCTCGCCGGCAAGCCCATCGCGCGCCAATTGCAGCGAGCAACCAGAGTACAATCGAGACCGCGATCTCCGCGAACAATAACGTGCGTAACGACGATTGCACGGGTGAGAAGGGCCGTGCGATTACGAACGTCAACGACTGGTAACGGATCTGATCCGGCTTACTGACCACCGCGTCGGGCTTCTCAACGTGAAAGGTGCGCCGATACCGTTGCCACGAATCCTCATCCGCGAGCGATTCTATTTCGCGCAACATCGGCGGAGTCTCTTGCGAACCATCGATGCGGCTCCCGCGTTCGTCGAACACCGCCCATGTCGGTATCTCCCCGCGCGAGTGCGTAAGCATTTTGCGGTTCTTCGGCTCCCACTCGAGGCCATCGTCTTCCCATTCGACCACTGCCGTGAAAGCATCGAGTGTCGCCTCGGCTTGCTCGTCCATTTGACGGTACAAATGCGTGCGGGCAATCAGGTAAAGCGTCAGCGAGAACGCACCCAGGAGCAGGGTGATCGTCAGCAGAAAAAACAGAATTAGGCGGCGAGTCAGTGTCATGCAACGATCCCGAAAACGTAGCCGCGGCCGCGCAGCGTCTGGATCAGCCGTGGGCCGTGAACTTCGAGCTTGCGGCGAAGTTCCTTCACGTGGACTTCGAGCGTATTGGAAACTCCGTCATAGCGTTCGTCCCAGACGTGTTCGTAGATCCGCGTCCGGGTGAGGACATCGCCGGGGTAGCGCATAAAGAACACGAGCAACGCCTGTTCCTTGGCGGTCAGTTCGAGTTTCTTGCCCGCACGCTCCGCACGGTGGGTCGCGAGGTCGATTTGCACATCGGCATGCGATAGCAGCGTGCCCGTGCGTCCGTCTTGGCGGCGCGATAACGACCGTACGCGGGCCAGTAGTTCCTCGAACGCGAACGGCTTGCACAAGTAATCGTCGGCACCGCCATCGAGGCCACGCACACGGTCCGAAACGGCATCGCGCGCCGTTAGAAACAACACCGGCGTGCGGTTGCCACCTTTGCGGAAACGTTGCAAAATCGTCAAGCCATCGAGTTCGGGTAGCCACCAATCGAGCAGCACGACATCCCACGTTTCCGTCGACAGGCGATGCCAACCGGATAGGCCATCGGCCGAGTGTTCGACGGTGAAGCCTTCTTCGCGCAGGCCTCGCACTACGAAGTCCGCAATCTCGGTTTCGTCCTCGATAACAAGCACGCGAATACTCATGGCGACACTTCCCACAAGACGAGCTTGTTCTTCTCTTGTTCCTCGAATTCCCACGGTTGGATTGGCTCCTCGGCCACGACTTTGCCCGTGAGTTGTGCCGCTTCGAGGTGACGCTGCGACGATAGCACCCAGCGGACACGCTTCTCGCGGATCGCCTGCGAAAGTTCCGTCGCTTCTATGAATGATGGCACGATGCGGCCCAGATCGAAGACGACATCGTTCGCCTGAAATACGGCAAGGCGCGCCGGTTCGTCGTCGGTCTTCGCCCGCACGAGATGCAGGAACTCGCGACGGGTTCGGAGCGCATCGGCGGCGGGATACGCGACGCCGAACAGATACCATTGCCCCATAAAGACAAGCGTCACCGCGAGGCACAGACCCGCGTATTGCAACCGGATTCGTTTGCGCAAAATGGCCACGATCAGCGACAACCCGAGTAGCCAGGCGATACCCAGACACCAGCGGGCGGGCAGGGGAGGCAGGGCGTTGTACGGCGATGGCAGAACGTCGGCCGGGGGCAGTATTGCCAGCCCGATTGGCACGAACGCGATGCCGAGCATCACCCAGCCAGCGGAGCGTAATCGCGCGGCCCAGCGGTTGAGAACATCGTGTGGCGTGAGCAGTAATTTCGACACGAGCAACGCCATGCCGGGTAACACCGGCAGGAGGTAATAGCTGCGTCGCGATGAGGCAATCGTGAAGAACGAGAATATCGCCCAGAAGTAGGCTTGGGTCAATCGGTCGCCGCGTGTCGGCGTGGGCGATTTCATCAGCACCGTAGCGGGCAGGAACAGCGACCACGGCGCGGCCAACATGAAGATCACGCCGAGATACAAGTACACCGGCCCCGTGTGGTTGTGCGGCACCACGAAGCGCCGCACATTCTCGCGCCAGACCATCTGCAAGCCTTCGACCGACCCCGTCGACCACGACGAGATCACGAACGGCAGTGCATACACCGCCACCGCCAGTGGGATCGCAAGGATCGACCAGTAGTTGAGCAGCCAGCGACTTTCGGAGTAAAGCGTACGCCAGAAGCCGCGCTCACCACGTTGCACGGTGGCCGCGTGTGCGGAGTACGTTGCCATCACCACGAGCGGAAGCGCGAAGCCGAGCAGGCCTTTGGTCAACGAGACGCACGCCATCCCGAACCAGAGTAACAGCACCCACGGCCCACCACCGCGCGGCGAAAATCGCTCGAAAAGCCAGACGGCGACCAGCACGCCCGTGACGGTTTCGATGTCTGCGGTGGCGCGACGCGAATAGAACGCGAAGCCGAAGCTCGTTGCAAGAATCGCACCGGCTAAAACTCCCACGCGCGCATCGTGCAGCCTGCGCCCAAGGCTCATAATGACGACGACACCTAAGATCCCAGCCAGCGCGGCCGGCAACCGTGCGGCGAATTCGTCGACACCGCCCGTACACTTCGCCGCGAGCAAGATGAGCCAATAGGAACCGACTGGTTTGTCGTAGTAAAGTTGCCCGTTGATCGTCGGGTGGAAATAGTCGCCCGAGATGTGCATCTCCCGTGCGACTTCGGCCCAGCGAACTTCCTCCGAGACCACCGCACGATCCCCGAGCCGCGTCAGAAACAACAACGCGGACGCAAGGAGGATCAGCCAGCGAAGTATCGCGAGGTTCATGCAGTCAAAGTTATTCACCGCAGGTGAAGCGGCCATGAAGCGAAGGTAAACAAACCGTTATCGTTTCGTCGCCTTGGCCCGTACCGTTTCTAGTTTCACCGCGGCACCGTTCTGGCGTTTGCTTTCCTCGGCAGCTTCCATGAACGCGAACAACTCGATCGTTTCTTCGGCGGTGACCGGTGGGGTGCGGGTTTTGAAGAACTTCGCGATCTCGATCGCGGTCGCCTCGTAGCCCATGTACTTGTCGTTGAGCGGTACGATGCCTTTCACCGGGATGCCGTGCCCGTAGATGCCCGCCGTCGAAACGCCTTTGGTGCCGAACACGGTGGCACTGTATTTCGGCGCACCCTTCCGGATGCCGCGATACGTGCCGACGCGATCGTCTTTCCAAACGCCCGTCACAACGTCCGCCGTCTCGGTGGCGGTTCGCGTTACCGATACGCAGCCCGGCCCCATGATCGTGTACAGCGTTTCGACGCCGTGGATTCCGTGCCAGAATAAATCGGGGTGGTGCGGCTCGCGCGGGCAGCCGCCGTAAACGTCCGCACCGAGCACATCGCCGACTTCGTCGTGTTTGCGCATCCCGATGAATCCGGGGCTGAAACGATGCTGCGAACAGGTAAAGATCGGCGTTTTGTACTCGGTCGCCAGCCGAAAAATTTCCACCGCGTCGGCGAGTGAAGCCGCGAGCGGTCGGCCAATGTACACCGGCTTGCCCGACTTCAGGATCGGTTTCAGTTGTTCGAGATGCGCGCGACCGTCGACGCTCATCAGTAACACCGCATCGACACGCTTCAAGACGGCTTCCGGCGAATCGATCACCTCGACGCCGAGCTTCTGAATCGCATCGACCCACTTCGGCAACTCGCGGAGACTCTCCGGAATATCCGCGCTCCCCGCCTGGAATGCCACTACCACTTTGATGCCCGCCAAGTCGCCGACCGCTTTCGGGTTGTGGAAGAGTTCGGTGAACGCGACCGCTTGGTAATTGTCCAACCCGATGATGCCGACCCGGATCGGTTCAACTGCAGTCACGGCAGACGTTGAGGTGAGCGCGAAGGCGAAAAGGAGAGCGAACGAGCGCAACATGAGAGGAACCTTTCGAGAGCGGTCGGGGTGGGTATGATTTTTGTAGCTGGGGTCTGTGACCCCGGTTTTTGTAGCTGGGGTCTGTGACCCCGGTTGCCCCACCGGCCTCATAGAGGCCAGCTACACCGGCCCCACCGGCTCATAGAGGCCAGCTACACCGGTTGCCCCACCCACCGGCCTCATAGAGGCTACACCAGAAAACCAGTGGCGGGAGAGCTGAGTTTACCCGATCTCGAGCACTTTCTCTGCAATTCCATTAATAAACTTCTTCGTCGCACGTTGACCTGGTGAGCGTGATGGAGGCGTCATGTCGAATGATCGCGATTGGATACTCGCTGCGGTAAGTCGCTACGAACGGCCGTTACTGGCTTACGTTCGTCGGTTGCTGCACGACCCGGACCGCAGTCGCGATGTCGTGCAAGATGCCTTTCTCCAACTGTGCAAACAGCCGCGCGAGCAAGTGGAATCGCATCTCGCCGCCTGGTTGTTTGCCGTCAGTCGCCGTCGCGCCATCGACCTTTTGCGAAAGGATGCTCGTATGCTTGCGACCCCCGAATTGCTGGCCGAACCGACGGCCCGCGACCCCGACCCCGAACATCGTGCCGAGCAACGCGACTCCGCACAATTCGTCATGGCACGCCTTTCGGAACTACCCGCCGAGCAAGGCGAAGCGGTGCGTTTGAAGTTTCAGAATCAATTCACGTACCGCGAAATTGCACAAATCATGGGCCTGAGCGAGTCGCACGTCGGCGTGCTGTTGCACACGGCATTAAAGACCCTCCGGCGAACACTGCCCCAACTGGCATAACCCCACACAGGACGATCATGAACACCGAAATGGACGAATCGAAACTGACCGCATACGCGCTCAATGACCCGAGCCTGAGCGACGCCGAACGCGCTGCCATCGAACGCCGTATCGCGGACAATCCAGACGCAAAAGCACACATCGAAGACACTCGCACCCTCGGGCAACTTCTGACGGCCCGCCTTGCGGCAGAAGCGCCACCCGCAGTGGTGCCCTCGGTGGCCGCGTCGTTGCAGCCGAAGCAATCGAACGCACGCCGCTGGGTCATCAGCATCGCCTCGCTCGCCGCCGCAATGCTCGTCGGGGCGATTGCGTACTCGCAATTTTCCCCGAGTAGCAATAAAGTTTTCAGTAACGCGGAGTTGAACACAGCCGCGATTACAAAGACGTCGGCCGTCAGCCAAGGTAATTTCAGAGGTGGGCAAGGTGGCGGCGGGTTCGGTGGTGGGCAAGGCGGTGGTGGGCAAGGTGGTGGTGGGCAAGGTGGCGGTGGTTTCGGTGGCGGTCAGGGTGGTTTCGGTGGACATGCTCCGGCAAACGGATTTAGCGGCAGTCCGACTGGTCCCATGCCCACTCCCACGCCAACCATTGACCCATTAGCCGAGTCGAAACCGTCGCCTTCACCTGTCTCGCCAGCAGACTCGCTCGAAGCTGCCCCCAACGGCTACGGCTTGCCTCCCGTTGCCGGGATGAAAGGCAGAACAGGTGCAACCAAGAAGTCCATCCAAGCGGAATCGGAAAGTCGTACTACCACCTCACCCTCTGAACCCGCTAAACCGGGCGAAGACCGCCAGAGTCTACGCGGCGAACAGGGACAAGACCCGCAATCCGGCGAACGCTTTCGCCAACTCGTCGAGAACCCGTTCACGCGCGTCGATGGGATGAATGCCGTTTCGACGTTTGGCGTCGATGTCGATACCGCGAGTTACTCGATCGTGCGGAATTTTTTGAACCACAACTCGTTGCCGCACCCCGATGCGGTTCGACTCGAAGAGATGGTGAATTACTTCCCGTATCGCGATGCCGCGCCCGAAGGGAACGACCCGTTTGCGGTGCGCGTCGAGATGGCCGATTGCCCCTGGCAGCCGAAGCATCGCCTCGTTCGCGTCGCGCTGAAAGCGAAGCCGATCGACAACAGCAAACGCCCGCCGAGCAACCTCGTTTTCCTGATCGACGTCTCGGGTTCGATGGACGCGCCCAACCGGCTGCCGCTCGTGAAAGCGTCGATGAAACTGCTCGTCGATCAACTCGGCGAGAACGACCGCGTGGCACTCGTCGTCTACGCGGGCACCACCGGCCTCGTGCTCGATTCGACGAACGCCAGCCGAAAAGAGGTCATTCTGAAAGCACTCGATAACCTCGGTGCGGGCGGATCGACGAACGGCGGCGCGGGGATTCAACAGGCCTACGATGTCGCCGTGCGGAACTTCATTCCGAAGGGCACGAACCGCGTGATCCTCTGCACCGATGGCGATTGGAACGTCGGAACCACTAGCACCGAAGCGCTGATCAAACTCATCGAAGAGAAGCGCAAAACGGGCGTGTTCCTGAGTGTGTTCGGCTTCGGCATGGGTAACCTCCGCGACGAAATGATGGTGCAACTCGCGGGCAAAGGCAACGGCAACTACGCCTACATTGACACGATTTCCGAAGCGAAGAAAGCACTCGTCGAACAACTCTCCGGCACGCTCGTCACGGTGGCGAAAGACGTCAAAATTCAGATTGAGTTCAACCCCGCAAAAGTCGCTGCGTATCGGTTACTCGGCTACGAGAAGCGGAAGTTGGCCACGCAAGACTTCCACAACGACAAGAAAGATGCAGGCGAAATGGGAGCTGGGCACGTCGTGACCGTACTCTACGAACTGGTGCCAACGGGCATCGTTGCGGAACCGAAAGTCGATGGCTTGCGGTATCAGCCCGCGACTCCGGAGAAGCCCAAGGCCAACGTCGACGACAAGGTGGCAACCGAGGCATTCGTACTGAAACTTCGCCACAAACTGCCCGATGCGGACGTCAGTACGCTGCGAGAGATTCCGGTTGGCGACGTCGCCAAGTCCTACGACAAAGCCACCGAAGACTTCCAGTTCGCCTCGTCGGTGGCCGCATTCGCGATGTTGCTAAAAGAGTCGCCGTACAAGGGCACAGCAACCTACGCCCTCGTCGAAGAGTTGGCTGCCGGATCTCTCACGCACGACCCCGGTGCCTACCGTGCCGAGTTCCTGCAACTGGTGAAGAAGGCCAAACAACTGGCCAACAAGCCATAACAGGCGAAGCACGACGTAAAGGCAAGCGGCTGCCACTCTGGGCAGCCGCTAAACCTTTTCATACTGCAAAAAATTGCCGTTGAGGGTTAGAACCATTCGTGGCATCCTGATTGATCCTTCTGCCTTTTCAGATTCGTGTTGTCTCATGCAGGAAGTAGTATACTCTTTGATTTACGTCACGTACCGTCTCGGAAACGATGCCTGTGAAATCTCAAGAAGCGAACCAAACAACCATACAGCTGAACATGGCACTACCGAGAGCTAACGTGGTAATAACTGCCAGACAACCTCCTCCTCCTTGCTGGTGTTCTTTAATATTACGTTTCCAACCCGGCATGAACGCAATTGCCGGAATCAGTGCGCCGCATTTGCATGTCACATGTGAGTACCCTATGTTGCATGTTCGACAGACGTAACCTTCAGATCCATCGGAAAGGGGGCCGTACTGGAAAGTGCATCCTTGACAATTGGAACAGTTCGGCATGAGATTCTCAGTGCTGCATCTCGGGCAATTCGCAGACATTGCATACTCCTTTTCAAGTTCTGTTTGTGTAATTTGCGACGCCGTGGGCATGGGATCAGCGCACTGCCCCTTGGCATAAGAACCTTAAAATCTTCGCCGTCCAACTGCCGAACCGCTTGATTACTGACTATCGACAGGATGTTTCGGAGAAATTGTAACGAACGCATTGAGCGAAGCAAGTAAGTTTGAACACTTTTTTGCCACCCTCACAATCTGTCAGTCCTGAAAGTTGCCTCCCACAGCAGGGCACAATACGATATTCCGGTTGCGCGATTTCGCTCACCGTATCCAACAATTCGATCCGCTTCGCGGTTCTCGCCATATACTTGCTGGAAGCCCCATACGGCCAACGCTCCGCACGAGTGCGCCCTCTGATGACGAATTCCCTGAAGTGTCCGAATCCGAGTTGCCCGTTCCTGTTCGACCCTTCGCAAGTACCGGCCGGTGCCGTCCTCACGTGCCCGCGATGCGGGATGCGGTTCACACTCGGGCCGACCGCTGGGATGCCGCCACCACAAGCCCGCGTATCACCGCCGCCCCCTGTCCCGCCAGAGTATATCGAACCCGATCTTTCGATACCGCCACCGGCCCAAACTGAGTCGCCCGCTTACAAAAAAACGCGCACGGGTTCCCGTCCGAAATCGAAGTCGGGCGAGTCGTTCCCGTGGTTGCCATTGCTCGAGATCATCGTCGTCGTGGCCACCGCGATCGGCGTCGGAGTCCTTCTTTTCCAGAGCCAGCGCGGGGGAACATCGACTGTTGGCGAGAAGATTTTCCGAGACGTGAACATCGCCTACAAAGCTCCCGAAACCGCTTGGGACCAGGACGACGAACCGAAGCGTGTCATGAGCGCGAACCTGCTCGGATTTCGGCATAAAGATTCCGATGGCAGTATCGCTTTCCAAGTCACCGACTTCAAAACGCGATCGCCGCAACCGGTCGATTTACGCGATGGCATCGTCGATCGGCTCGGGCGCGTCTTCGACGATCTCGATGCGCACGAAGAAGAAAAAGCGACGTGGGCGAAGCAACCCGCGATCAAGTACACCTTTCGCGGCACCTCGAAAGCCGACAAATCGGTGATGGCCGGGGAAGCCTACGCGATCAGCTATAAAGGGATCGGTTACTGGTTCTACGGCTGGGCGAGCGAGCAACAGGCAGCCAAGTTGGCGAAGGAGTTCGAGGAGATGCGCGAGCGGATGCGGATACTCGAATTTCGCGAAGACTGGAAAGAAACGACCGCCGCATCGCAGCTATTCGCGGGCGAAGAAGCCGACTATCGGCTCGACGATGGCGATCGCTGGTGGAAGAAACTCGACCCGAAAGACGAAGACCCAAAAGCAGCAGACTTGCTCATCGCGGCGGACTTCAAGCTGAAGCAAAAACGCGACGTGAAGCCGAGCGCCCGCTTGGCCGTGCTAATTCTCGAACCGAACGGCAAAGACGCCATCGGCACGCTCAAGCAACACCTTTTGTCGCATTACGACAAAGTCCTGGACATGAAGAAGTGGCTCGACGTGAACACGATGCCGCTCCTCGGCGACCCGCCAGCCGCCGGCGAGCAAAAGGGCATCGAAACGATGCGGTTTAAGGTCGATCGCGGTGAGGCCAACACGGCCAAGTTCGTCGTGATTTCCGCAATAACGATGGATGTGAAAGAGAACGGCATCGCGAAGCCGAAAGTCATCGGCGTACACGCCTATTGTGCATGGGAAGAGCGACAGTACTGGGATCGGCGTCTCGTGCAAATGGCCAGTTCGTTACGCCCCGGCAAGTGAGATTTTTGCGCGAACGGTTAGTTAGGCCAACGAAAATGCACGCCGTCGCAGACAACGTATTGAAGGATTTCAAAATTGCGTTTTCATTTCCGTGCGTTCCGTGTTTTCCGTGGTTATTCAGGTCTTTTCTGCTGTTCGGTTTTAAGAATTGGGGATGGTTCAAATCGCGGCGATTTTAGGTAGCACATCCACCGAAAATCCCGATTATGTGGGGCA
>JAYVQG010000277.1:0-20570 GCA_043757025.1 Limnoglobus sp. | reverse complement strand
TGAGGTTCGACCGATAGGTGGCTATCGCATCCGCACAGAGAATGTCAAAATGGCGAATTTGGGAAATTGTCCTCCGACACGACCGGGAATTGCTGCTCATTCGTTACTTCCAGGTGACAGCTTAAGTCGTTCGCGTGCATGTTACGGATACAGATGAAACCGACATCGTATTTGGAAGAAGAAACGGTAGCTTCTATACTGTTTGAAGAGGTGCTGAAACGAATTCGGCCAAATGAGGTGAGCGATGAGTGAGAAAGAATTTCGGGCGGAACTGGCGAAAGCCTCTGCTCTGGTCGCGACTTGGCCAGCTTGGAAGCGTAATATCCTGGAACAAAGTTCGCGATCGACTGTTTCTGTGCCGCGAACTCCTGTCAACAACATGCGGGAATCGAATCTGCCTGAGCAACCTACAAAAATTAGCGATTAACCCCCCGCTCGGCTTCCACGTCACGCCGAGTCACGCCAACTTCCTCTGGTGCCGCCGTACCGACCGACCGCACAAGCCGATCTACGAAGCCCTCAAATCCAAAAACATCCTCATCCGCTACATGAACTACAGCGGCTACGACGGCCTACGCATCAGCGTCGGCACCGACGCCGAAATCGACAAATTGCTGATGGAATTGCGTAAGATCGTGTAGGTTGCTTGCTGTTGACATCCAATAATGTGGTAGACGGCGGAGGGCTTCGCAATGCGAGCCATCGAAGCACAACGAATGTTGGAGACGGACAACAACATCGTCTACACGCTCGATCTCGCTATCAAGGCATCCCGCGAGCCGCGAAGGCCACTGCGGGATTTTCGACAATAGACTGCCGATAGCGGTGTATCGCGTACAACAATCCTCATGATGCCATCCGTTTACGCTTCGCTTGCGGCACTCGCCGGGGCTTGCATTGCGATTCAAGCCACCGCGAACGCGCGGTTCCGCCAGAACCTCGACAGCCCTGCCTATGCCGCGTTCTTTTCGATCTGCGGCACGATCCTCACCGCCAGCTTGCTGATGCTCGCGATTCGGCCCCCCGCGCCGAGTGGCGCGGCGATCCGCCAGACCGAATGGTGGAACTGGATCGGCGGGCCGCTCGGGACGCTGATCGTGCTGGCGGGTGCCACGCTGACGCGCGAACTCGGCGCGGCCGCGTTCATCGCACTCGTCGTCGGCGGGCAACTCCTCTGCGCGATGCTCCTCGATCACTTCTCGCTTTTAGGCCTGAAAGAACAGCCGATCACGCCGGGCCGCATCGTCGGCGCGATCCTCGTGGTAGCCGGTGTGGTCTGCATCAAGTATCTGTGAGTGTGCGCCTTTCCCGCATTCAGGTAGCGTTATGAACCCGATCGATACTCTATTCCAGACGTTGCGAACCGCGAACCGGAAGGCGTTCATGCCGTTCCTAACGGCGGGCGACCCCGACCTCGCGTTCACGCAAGAGGCACTGACGGCGATTGCCGCTAGCGGCGCGTCGCTCATCGAGATCGGCTTCCCGTTCTCGGACCCGATTGCCGATGGTCCCGTCATTCAAGCGTCGTACACGCGCGCGCTCAACGCGAAGATCAAACTCGCGGACATCTTCGCGATGCTGAAAGCCACGACTTCGCAACCCGGCTGGAACACGCCGATCGTGGCGATGGTGTCGTTCACGCTGATTTACAAGCTCGGCGCGGCGAAGTTCATCGCGACGGCCCAGGCGGCGGGGATCAGCGGCGCGGTGGTGCCCGACATGCCCGTGGAGGAAGCCGAGGAACTCGCAAAGCTCGCCGCCGCTGCGAACTTCGGATTCATTTTGCTCGTGACGCCGACGACGACGCCAACGCGAATGGAATCGATCGTCAAAGCCTGTCGCGGCTTCGTTTACGTCGTCAGTATTGTGGGAATCACCGGCGAACGGACCCAATTGCCGGTGGCCGTGAAGGATATGGTCGCCCGCTTGCGGACGCTGACCGACCTGCCGTTGTGCGTCGGCTTCGGCGTGAGCAAACCCGAACACGTGCGAGACCTACGCGATCTCGTCGACGGCGTGATCGTCGGCACTGCACTCGTCCGCAAGCTCGAAGCCGCCAACACCCCCGCCGGTCGCCTCGCCACGCTCGAAGCACTCCGCACCACCTGCACGAGCCTTTCGGCGGCGCTGGGGTGAGCCGCTTACGTCGGATCGCCTGCGATTTTTCGACTGTTCGCGTTCGTGTGGATGCGACCAACTCAAAGCAGTCGAAGCCCACGAACGAACGTCCGTGGGAACTTCCTCCGTCGAAATCCTCGAGCGCGGATCGACACTCAGCACCGGCGAATGCTGTAGTGCAGCAGCACATCGATCCGCGTCAACTCGATTTGCAGGACGTGCCGATAGTGAAAAAGAATCGCCGAAAACGCCTGATTCTGCGTGCTCGCCGAGGCGTATCGATCCGTCGCCAGGTGGGTGAGAAATCGTTCGATTTCGGGCACGCCCATGTCTTTGGGATGCCGCCATTTCTCGCCGACTTTATGGAAGTGTGTTACCTCGTGCCGTGTTAGGTTATTTTGTGTGATGTCGCGCATCGCGAGAATCGGCAAGGACAAAACGCGGCGTGTCAGGTGCGGAAAAATACAGAAAGAAGCAGAAAAGGTGCTGGACATCGGGCCGGTAGTTGAAGTACTATGACGCGCAGAGTTGCAGAATTAATAACTTGTTAGCCGCTAAAGGAGCGAACAATATCCGACGACCGCAACCCTTGGGAGTTACTGGACGAACTGGACCGCCCCGATCTGCTCTCTCGCGAATGTGGCCGGCTCCGGGATTTCATGCTCGCGGCCTCTCGACTGCTTTTACCGCTGCTGCCGCGCGCGGCCGAAGAATGGTTCCAGGTTGCAGAGCGATATCGGCGGAAGCACGCGGATGCGGCCGACTTGGAGCGTGTTCGTGTTGCGGCATGGGATTTTCTTGGCAAGGACTCGTGTAGCTTCGAGTCGCCGAATGTTCTTGCGGTTCGGGCCGTGATTTGTTTGCTCTTCCCCGATGACTACGAGGGCGGAGATCAGTGGTTCGAGACCGTCCACTTTTTTCTGGACGTGTCGAACGATGCGGCGGATCATCAGCGAGAACAGTGCAAACTACTGCGGCAACTGTTTCTCGAATACCTTGGGGATGAAGGTCGCGGCTAACAAACGGATGAAGCTGACCGGGGCCGCCATCCTGGTTTCGCGCGGCATGAAGGTTTTGCAGGCGGCCCCGACAGCTTATCCTTATCGTTCCCTGTGATTGCCACTGCCTTTCGGTTACCTCCGGGGGTAAGGTCTCATGAACGACTTGCCCGATCATCAGAACCCGCAGTTTGATCGCGCGGTCAAGTTTTTTGAGGCAGAAGGGCCAGTCCGCGTCAGCCCCGAAAAACTGGCTGCCTTTCTGGATCAGACCTATGACATCGATCCGTCAGCGGCGAACCGACTCCGCTGGCTAGCAATCAAGCTGGAAAACAGGACGTTCGAGCGTGAATGGAACGACTTGCGGGCGATCTACCAAGCAGCACACGAAGCAGACCCGAACGATTATCTCGTTCTTCACTCTTGGGGAATTTCAGCGTGCAACTGGGCGGAAGAGTGGATGACGCCCGCGCTTTCAGAACGGGTGGCCATTGCCTGTGAAGCCGAAAGGGTTCTCGGCGCCGCGCTCGAGCTATCACCTAAGGATAGCCATTTGGCCTATTCCCTTGGGCTTGCCTACTACAACCATCCGTCCCGGAGGGACCACCCCGAGCGGTATCGGTCCAAAGCGATCGAATGGTTTCGGCAAGCCATTGAGTGGGAGCCAGAGCGCGTTATGGCCCAACTCTATCTTGCCCACTGCTTCCATGACCGAAAAGACTGGCCGCGCGCCATAGCCGAGTACGAGCATGTGGACGTCGTTCGGCTCACCAGGGATTTTCCAGCATGGCGCGCGGTGAAGTGTCGGGAACAACTAGCCACGTGCCATGCCTATGCCGGGAACATCGACGAGGCTGTAAATCGATTTACGTTGTTCATGGATGAAATAGAATCGTGGGATGAGACCAAGGTGGAAGAGTGCGTCATCAACGTCGATGAACTGGTGGAGGCGGTGACTCATAAGCTCGATCATCCAGGGTTGCGGCATCGCACCAGCGAACTAATCAGCCGGCTTGGACTTGAAAAGCGCTATCAGGATTGGCGGCAGACTGTCCAAAGCGCGCATGAACAGCGAACCAACGGCTGAAGCTGACCGGGGCCACCATCCTGGTTTTCCGCGATTCAACGTCCTTGCAGGCGGCCCTGGCAGCTTATCCTTATCGTTCGGCGGCAGGAGGGTGCGCGGTGGCGGAGCCGTACCCGGACGATGCGAATGGCCGGGTGCTCCGCGGGATGGCGGCGGTCGGGGCGGACATGGCGGCCCGGTACGCCATCGACTTCGAGCACGTCTTCCCCGACTCGCGGGCCGCGGAGGCGTTCGATCGGGCGGTCGCCGGCCCCGGCCGGCGGGTCGAGCGGTCCGAGTACGACGGTCGGGCCGGGTACTACTGGCAGGTGCGGGTGGTCGTCTGCATGGCCCCCACCCACGCCGGGGTCACTCGCGTCGAGCGGGAGCTGGCGGCCCTCGCCGAGTCGTGCGGCGGCCTCGCGGATGGATGGGGCATCTTGGCTTGAGCGGCAGCGCAGACGCCGCCCCAGGAACGTTAGGCGAACCTAAGTTGTGATCCGCGTTGTATTTGCGACTGGAAATTCGCTCTCGGCGCGCAGCCTCTCCGCGAACCATCTGGAGGGGGTTTCCAGCAGTCGGACTCCGCTCGCACTGTCAAAGATCGCTCCGCTCCGCTCGACTCATGCCGACGACACCACCACTTCCGCCTCCCACTTCCGCCTCTTCGGCTTGCGTACGCAGTTGGAATCGATCGAAGAATGGGTGGTCGCGGTCATCCGGCGGGGAGCGATAACCCGCCTTGTGACCGATTGCATCAGCCCACCGATCCTGCCACCGTGATGTGCAACAGGAATGGGCTAACGCCAAATGGCAGTGACTTTTTCTTGTCGTATAAAACGCGAAGCGACGGAAAGCCTGATTTTCCAGGCGTTCGCAATCCGAAAACCATCTCGTTCGCGGCTCAGCGTTTGGCGAGCGAACTCATTACGGTGTCGAAACCTTGGCGGACGTCTTCGAAGGTTTGCGGGCGTTCGTCGGGGTTCTTGGCGAGCATCCACTGGCAGAGGTCCGACGCCAGCATCGGCACTTCCGGGTTGGTGGCACTCGCCGATGGGGCGGCGGTGTTCATGTGTTGGAAGATCATCTGCATTCGGTTGCGGCCCTCGAATGGCAGCTTGCCCGTCAGCACTTCGTACAAGGTCACGCCCAGCGAATAGATGTCCGCACGCAGGTCGACCCAACTCGCATCGCGGGCTTGTTCCGGCGCGAGGTACGCGGCGGTTCCGGCGAGTTCCGGCCCGCTGTTGCCTTCGGCCAACTTGAGCACGTCGGACTTGGCCAAACCGAAATCGATCAGTTTCGCAATGCCATTGGAACTGATGAGGATGTTATCGGGCTTAATATCGCGGTGGACGATCCCCGCACGCCACACGGCACCGAGGCCATCGAGGATCTGCGACAGCGTGTACATCGCCCAATCGGGGGGAAGTGCTCCACCCGAGCGGATGAGTTCGCCCATCGGGCGGCCTTCGATGAACTCGGTCACGAGGTACGGCCAGCGCGGGTCGAAGCCGAAGTCGATGAACCGTACGACTCGCGGGTGTTTTACGCGGGCCAGTGCCGTGGCTTCGGTCCGCATCTGTTTCATCGCGGCGTTGCGATCGTAGACGTTCGCCCAGTTGATGATCTTCATCGCAACGGGGCACTGTTTCGTTTCGTCCCACGCGCGAAACACGTGGCACGATACGCCTTGGCCGAGGCGATCTTGCAGCACGTAGTCTGCGATGCGGTCGCCAGTTTCCGGGTTGACGATCGTCATTTGCGAACCGATCGATGGCCGTGGACCGGTCGGGGGGAGGCCGGGGTCGTGCGGGTCGCGGGGCAGATTGATCACCGTTCGCGTGTCTTCGGTCTGCGCGGACACGGTCCCCAACACATCGTCGTGCGGTGCGTTTGCGGCGGTCGATTTCGTCTGGGGGGCGACTTCCATGGCATTCATTCGCAGTGCGATTCGCTCCAATTACGCAACGGCTTGCATCGGGCGTTAACCGATGGAAACATCGTCGGGCAGGGCACCGAAAGAATTAACTACGTCACGGCCCGCAAGTTAGATCGTATCAGCGGTTTTTCGATCCGTCGAACTCACTATTGGTAATATAGGCCGCATTTTCCGTGCCGCGTAGGCCAACCGCACGATCGCGACAGATTTCGCGAGTGGGGCACGGTTCTGCCTCAAAGCTGTTGTGTGGGCTGAGGTGACTTGGCCTGCGTTTCCTTAATCGGTTGGTGCCTGCATTTCACCGAATGCTAAACCGAACACCATGAATAGTCGGTCATCTGCACGATTCTTGCATGGAGAGGTTGATGGAAGCAAGCAATAGATCGGCTTCCTCAAATTGCTCGGGAGTGACCGCCCAGCCGAATTCGACGGACGTACGAGAACGCTCCTCGGCTGTAATTACTCTCTTACTCACTTTCTGCATGAAGTAAGACTTTGCTGCAATCGAGAGTTTGACATAATCTTCGGCTTGCGCTTTCGCGAGCCTTTCAACGGCTTCCTGAATCCGACTCCATTCATCCGGATGGATCCTGGACTTGTCTTCACCGACGAGTGTTCCAGCCTCCGTCAACGCGAAGTCGTAACGGGTCATTTCAAAGCCCTTGGAATCGTAACTGCTTCCCGTCGAGACGTTCTGAGTGAGGAAGCCGAGGCCGCGGAGTTCGTCGAGGGCACCTGAGACATCCGAGGAATAGGGGCCGTAATAATGAGCGCGATAGCCGAGCGTTTCCAATTGATCGGTCAACGCACCGACGAAGTAGACCGTCTTTTGTAGCTTGGTGCGCCCCTGCATACGACCACCCGAAGCGAGCAGTACCAGGTGAACGAAATCGTAGGTAGTCATGATTTAACGCCCTTCTTCCATTCTTCTTGAATGAACTGTCGAATCGGCTCTTTCCAAGTCGATCGGAGTTCATCTTTGTTGCGAGAAGCAGGCCACTCAATTGGAGCAAAAATAACCACGAAGTTATCCGCGTTGGCCTCGTTAATCGAACGAAAAAGGGTGGATACGTCGGTAAACGGTTGCGGGGCAGGACGCACGTTCACGAGAACACTCTGTTCGTCGTTGCGGGACGATTCCCGAGCGGATTTTACCCCATAACTATGAGCAATGACGAAGTCGAAATCGATGACCTGTTCGCCGGACAAATCCAATTCACTGTTGAGGTAATCGGAAATTCGGTGCTCCACGGCTTTTGCCAAAACCTCAGACTGATGTTTGTGTAACCCTTTCAGCGTTTCCCAGCTTCGGGCATCGTACGGCGAACTGATCTTGTCGCGAAATATTTCTTTGAGCAATTTCCGTTCCCGAAACCGCTTCAACATCGCTCCAGATTTCGGCCCTGGAAACGATCCCTCGATAGGACAGAATGTCTCCATGAAGCGGGCATCGTCCCATTTCTGATAATGAGCGATAAACTCCGGCGTGCCATCGAATCGATACAGCCGCGACAAGGATTCGACTCGGTCGACTTCAATCCCAAGACGGATCGCACGGGTTATCATTTGATCCGTTATCAGTCGAACGCGATGCCGATACACATTCGCCGTCATGTAGTATTTCGCGAGGACGAACTGTTCGAAAGCATGGACGCCGTCTTCGTCGATCATCAGTTCGCCAGAAGGGTCCGGAAGGACGAGCGAACGGTGAAGTTGAGCCAAGTCGTACCGCCCGTATTGAACCCCGCAAAAATAACTGTCCCGTAGGAGATAGTCCTGTTTGTCCGCGTCGAGTGGGCCAGAGATGATTTGCCGCAAAACGGGTCTTCCGTGCCCTTTCGTGAGAAGGTCAATTACCGCATCGCGTTCGACACCGGTGATTAGCCGATTCAACTCGGGGTCAGTCCGAATAATTTCTGCCGTCACGGCCTCGTGGATTTTGTGTTGCTTCTGATGGCTTTGCAGTACCGTCCGGTCCCCGAACCAATCGAGCGATGTTTCCGAAACGTGGCTGAACGGGCCGTGACCGGTGTCGTGAAGTAGCCCTGCGAGAGTGACGAGGCGAAGTTCTTCGCCTTCGACGCGCAACTTATTCGCCATCAGCCGAGCGACGTGAGTCACGCCGAGAGTATGATCGAATCGGGTATGCAACGCCCCCGGATAAACGAGGCTGGCGAGGGCCAGTTGACGAATGCCGCGCAACCGTTGCAATACGCGCGTATCCACCAGCGAACCCAAATCGTCGGGCAGCTCGACGAAGTTATGGATCGGGTCGCGGATTCGCACGGAAGATAAACCTGTTTAGTGACTGTGTGTGTTTGTACAGTATTCCCTGCTATGTGGGTCGGCAATGTCAGTCGATCCGAAAAGCGTTACCCACACCGACTCACAACCCGTACAGTGGCTCGAATTTCGCTTTCAGGTAGTTCACGAGCGGAGCCACTTGCAGCGTGTCGCCGGTGATGCGCTGACACAGATCTTGCGACAGGTAACGCCGTCCGTTCGTGTGGATGTTCGTTACGAGCCAATCTTTGAGCAACGTGAATTCGCCGCGGCGGAATGCCGCATCGAGGTCGCTTCCGCCGAGGTCGATGCGTGCGCGATCCATGAACTGCGCCGCGAACAAGTTGCCGAGCGTGTACGTGGGGAAGTAGCCCAGGCCTCCGAAACTCCAGTGAATGTCTTGCAGGCAGCCTTCGCGGTCCGAGGGTGGCGTGAGGTCGAATAACGCTCGAAAACGCGCATTCCACGCCTCCGGCAGGTCGGCGACGGGTAGGTTCCCGGCGAGCATTTCGCACTCCAACTCGAACCGTAGCGCGATGTGCAAATTGTAAGTCGCCTCGTCGGCTTCGACGCGAATGAACGATGGCCGCACGTCGTTGATGGCGAAGTGGAACGCCTCCGCAGTCACGTCCGCCACGCTCGGGAACGTCTGTTTCAGCCTCGGAAAGAAGTGCGACCAGAACGGTTGCCCGCGTCCGACTTGGTTCTCCCAGAGTCGCGATTGCGATTCGTGAATACCCAGCGAACAGTACGCGCCGGCGGGTGTGCCGAACTGCGTTGCGGGCAGGTTTTGTTCGTACAGCCCGTGCCCCGCTTCGTGCAGAACGCCGAAGAACGCCTCGTTGAAGAATCGCGGATTATACCGCGTGGTAATCCGACAATCGCCGGGGCCGAAGCCCGAACAGAACGGGTGCGTGGTCTGGTCCAAACGACCGGCGGCGAAGTCGAAGCCGATCGCGCAGGCGGCACTTTCGGCGAAGATCCGTTGGCGATCGATCGGGAAGTCGCGTTCGAGAATCGTGCGATCCGGTCGCTTGCCGGAGGAGGCAATCCCGCGCAACAACGGCACCAGTTCGCGCGACAAATCGGCGAACAGCACTTTCAAGTCCGCGGATCGCGCACCCGGTTCGTACTCGTCGAGCAGCGCATCGTACGGGTGGTCGGCATACCCGACGGCCTGGGCTTCCTCGCGCTTCAGCGCCAAGATTTGCTCGAGCCACGGGCGGAACAGCGCGAACTCATTTTTGGCCCGCGCTTCGGTCCAGACTTCCTGCGCCTGCGTGGTAATCCGCGCGAGTTCCTCGATCAAGCGTGCGGGGATTTTCGTGGCGCGATCGTAACCGCGACGCAGTTCCCGCACGTTCGCCGCTTCGAGCGAATCGGGCGATGTCGTCACTTCCGCAAGCCGTTCGCCGATTCGCGGGTCGGTCGATTTCTGGTGCGCGATCGTCGCGAGGATCGCCATCTGATCGCCGCGAAAATTCGCCCCGCCGCGCGGCATGTACGTCTGCTGATCCCACTGAAGCACCGACGCGCACGAGTTCAGTAACGCCACGTCTTTCGAGCGCTGCATCAGGTCCGCATAAGCATCGTCGTTCATCGGTAATCCGTAATGGGTTCGCGGTTCGCACTCGAGCATGTCATTTTACGACAACCGAAGGTCATCAGCCGCGGTGGCCGAACACCAAGCTCATCAGTTCGGAGCGCGTCATCGGGTTGGTTTTCACGAGGCCGCGCACGGCACTCGTGATCGTCATCGCTTCGGGTTTGCGCACGCCGCGAATCGTCATGCACGAATGGCTCGCTTCGATAATGACACCGACGCCGCGCGGCTGCACTTCGTTCATAATCAGGTCGGCAATATCCTCGGTCATGCGTTCCTGAACCTGCGGCCGTTTCGCGATCACTTCGACCACCCGCGCGAGCTTGCTGAGGCCGACGACTTTGCCATCGGGCAGGTAGCCGATGTGCGCTTTCCCGGTGAACGGTAACAAGTGGTGTTCGCAACACGACGCGAACTGGATGTCCTTCACCAGCACCATTTCGTCGTGCTTTTGCGTGAACAACTTTTGCAGGTGGATCGCCGGGTTCGTGTGCAGTCCGCTGAAAATCTCGGCGTACATGCGGGCGACGCGGGCCGGCGTTTCGATCAACCCTTCGCGGTCGGGATTCTCGCCGACCGCGATGAGAATTTCCCGCACCGCATTCTGAATGCGTGCCAGATCGACCGGCTGATACGCCCCCGCCTGAACGGTGGCCAACTCAGCTAACGTCGGTTCGTGCGGCGAGTGGGAAACGGGCAAAACAGTAGGCACGATAGCGCAAGCCGTGAGGTTACGGGGAGTGTGCGACTATTGTAGGCAGGGGGGAAGAAGCGACGCGGGGGCGAGTGCGACTTGCCTGAAGCGATCACCTTTTCGGTTATGTGGTCTCGTCGCTCACAGGTTTCTGTTTGTCGATGTCCCAACGTATCCGACAACCGAGTTCCTGAAAATACTCTTCGAGTGCGACCCGCGACTCCACCCAATCATCGAACACGCCATCGGGGCCGAGTCCGCCAGAACCCGGCCACCATTTGAGGACGAAGTACCCGCCGGAGTCTGCGGTGTCATCGAGAATCTGAACGCGCATGTCGGGGTGACAACCGTTCTCGACTACACCAACGACGCCAATCTCGATCACAGGTGACACCTTTTCCGATTCGTGCCAACAGTCTCATGCCGAACCGACTGCGAGATCCGATGTTCTGGAAGCATTCGCCGATTTCCGCTTCATGTTAATCGCAACCGATAAGGAATCGAACAGCCCTTTCACAGCTGGCGATCCCATTCTATTGTTGAGTTCGGCGAGAAATTCCTCTTGGTTCGATGCGATTGGTCGAGACTCATTTGGCCTTGGCCAAGTTCCATACTCTCCGACTTCAGTTACTGAAACCGTTTCAATCGTCCTGCCCATTCCGAGCATCTCTGCGTACGGATCTTTTCTTGTAATCACCTCTTTTGTGAATCTCTGTCCATCCCAATCCATCACAAGCGGGTAAAGATCATTTTTGTAGATAGCCGTAAGAATCCGCCGAGACTCATCGATTTCCGGCGCGTAAACGTCCAATCGATACATAGTGAGTTCTTTGCCCTTTACGGTCGTTACTCGGCCGATGATTGCTCCGCCCGTTTGATTCGCTAATAGCTCGGCCTGCTCCTCCAGAATGGAAAGCGGACTTCTCGCATCCAACTGGATATTACTCGGCCAGAAACTCTTTGCAGTGGAAGCCATTGCTGTTTCCCTCAATTCAAGTCGATGCGAAATAACAGGGGTAAATGATCCGAACCTTCTTTGCTATCGGGTCGGCCAATTTTGGTTAATAAACTTTGAGAGCCATCCGAATCCAGAATCCGGACTTCTATTAGTTTACCCATCAGTGACGGGCGAACCAAGATCTGATCGAGCATATGCCAGAAGTAGCTGATTGCGCCGGTCGAACCGGAAAAGTACGTGCCGGACGGTCCGGGCGTGCGATCCCCGAACAGGCCCCACATCGGATTGTAAAAGTACTCGTATTCCCGTCGTTGAACGATACGTTTTTCGGCAAACGCAATCGATTGACTCATGACGCCATGAATGCCATCGGCACCGGTGATGCCTGCTTCAAAGGGATTCATGTTCAGATCGCCGACGAGAATCGTGCGAGTGGGTTGCATGTCGCGTTCGAAAGTGCGTATGTCGGCCATCAGGCTTCTCACGCCCAATTCCCGATCTTGCTTGTCACTGTGCAGTTTGCTGAGCAGGTGCGCCGCAGCGAGTAGGCAATCCGGAAAATGGCTCGACTGAATCCGGTAAATCGACCAGTGCGCATCGGTTTGCGCCAAGTGCCACGTTGCATCGTTGAGTCTTGAGAATACGCGAATTCGGTTATCGTAAGAGGGTAACGATTCCCAGCCATAACCGAGACTGTTCAGCGACGTCACGACATCGGATGGCTCCAGTTCGCACTCTGCCAGAATCACGACATCGACCGCGTTCCCGGCCGCTAACCGCGCGATGCGTGCGGATAGCGGTTTGCGGTTGATGTTCCAAAACAAGAATGTGGCCATCCGCGTGTTGTACTATCCCATCGAATTTCGGCGATGTTACTTCTTCCCCTTCTCCAACCGTTCCTTGGCGGCTTTGGCCCATTCGCTTTCGGCGGGTGCGTCTTTTAGCAACTTCACCAGGAGCTTTGCGGCTGGCTCGGGCTTCTTGTCTTCCTCGAAGGCGCGGGCGGCTTCCAGGATTGCGGCGTAGCCGATCTCGGGGTAATCGTACGTGTAAGGCACCATCAGGAGTGCCGTCGAGGCGTCCGCAAAGCGTTTCTGCGCCAACCGGCAGAGGCCGATTTGCAGTTGTGCTTTCGCGGCGATTTCCGATGTCGTGGCATTCACGACGAGTTGATATGCGGCCACGGCCTCATCGAATTTGCTCTGGTTTTGCAGCACCCAGCCGCTGCCGTAACGGCCTTCGATGGCGAACGGGCTGTTGCCGTAGCGGGCCAGCATCGCGTCGAATGTCTGGCGCGCGGCCTCCCAATTCTTCGCGGCGGCGTACGCTTGGCCCAGACGCAACATCGCCCGATCGCTGACGCCGCCGATGTTGTGAAAGTTGCCGTTATCGCGAAAGATTGCCAGTTTCTCGGCGGTCTTCGCGAAGTCGCCCTGCGCGTACATCGCCTCGGCCTGGCGGTAAATCGCCTGCCCACGGTGCGGCGATTTCTCGTTCCCCGCGACGGTCTCGAACTGCGTTTGCGCGGCCTTGTACTCCTTCTTCGCGAACAGGCTCGCACCGAGTTTCAGCCGTACGCGCTCCAGTAAATCGGGCGATACCACGCGGTCTGAAGGCTCTTTGTCGAGTGCCTCTTTGAGCAATTTGATTGCGGTATCGTGTTCGTCGCGGTCGGCACGGAGTTCGGCCAACTCGAAGCGCGCATCGACGGCGAGCGCGAGGTCGCCGAACTCGTCGACGAGCTTTTTGTAGGCGTTGAACGTACGTTCTTCGCAGGCTTGCACGGGCAGTTTGCCGGCGGGAACATCGAATGTCGGTGCGGTCGGTGGCTTGCCGCCGGCGGGTAGTGCCTTCATCGCGTCTTCGGTCCATTTGCGGACCCGTTCGAGCCGCGCGGTTTCGCGTGCGGCAGTCAATTCCTCTTCCGCCAAAGGGCGATACGCCCAGGCCGCCTCGTACAACATCCGGGCACGCGGTTCGCCGCCGGGCATCGCTTGTGCGAACTCCGCACAACGGCGCTCGAGCAATTCGCCCGCTTGAATGATCGCTTCCTTCCCTTGCTGAACCGTGCGATCCGCGGTCGCGATTTGCTCCGGTTTCAGGTTCGGTTTCGCTTTTTCGGCACGGCCGGTTTCCATCAGTTTCTTGCCGACGAAAATCGATGCCTGCCCGGCACGCATCGCGGCCTCGGCACCGATCGCCTTGCCCTTGGCCGCGTTCGTCACTTCCTCGAATAGCTGCTTGGACTCCGGAATTTTCCCGGATTCGAATAACGCTACGCCGTGATGATACTTCAGTAAATGCGCCCACTCGGCGCGTTCCTTGTCTTGTGCGAGCGGGGCTTCGTACTTTTTGCGGGCCTCTTCCATCACCTTTGCGGCCTCGGCGGCCTGGTTCTGTTCGCGGTGCAAAGTCGCCAATTGAATCAGCGCGAGCGGGGCGACCGGCGACTGTTGCAGCGTGCCCCCCGCGAACTGTTTCAGGTCGTTCATCGCGCCGCCGCGGTCGCCCATCAGCGCGCGGACTTTGGCAATCTCGATCCGTGCGTGGCCGACTTGTGCGGCCTGCGGGTAGTCCTTCGCCAGCTTCTCGTAGAACTCGCGGGACTTGTTTAACAGCTGATTGCGTTCGTTCGGGTCCGCGAGCGTCGAACCGAGTCGCTTCAGGCACAGCCCGAGTTTCATCAGCGCATCGGGGGCGTCGACCGACTTCGGGTTCGATGCCACGTAGTTTTCGAGCAACCCCGAAGCGTTGGTCAACTTCTCGCGAATGATGTTCTCGGCGAGCGCATCGTCGGCCTTCGTCGGCGCGAGACGGATGAGGCAATCGGCCAGCAAATAGTTCGCCTGCGAGAGTTCGCCGTTGCGATCCGGCGCGGGAATCGCGTCGAGGATTTTCGCCGCGCCGTCGAGGTCGCCGTTCTGCGACAAACAGACGCCGATGCCGTACCGCGCGTATTGCACGCGCTCGAACTCGGGGTATTTCTCGACGACTTCGAGGAACTTTTTTGCCGTCTCTTCAAACTTCTGTTTGCGTTCGGGGGCACGGTTCACGTCGGTCGACTTCGCCACTTCTTGCGCACGGGCGTAGCTGTTTTCGGCGATGCGAAAGATCACCGCCGGTGCGAGCGTGCTTTGCGGGTACTTCACCTTGAACTCGTTGCAAAGTTGGTCCGAGCGATCCAGATTGTTCGCCAAACCGAACCCGCATGCGAGCCGTTGCAGCACTTCCTCACGGCGTCGTTCGGGCAGCAGTTGCTCGTTCCAGACTTGTTCGAACACTTGCACGGCAGGCGCAAACTGCTTCGAGAGTTGCAGCGTGTCGCCGAGTTCGAGCAGCATCTCGCCGCGTCGCGTCTTGGCATCGGGGTCGCCTTGTTGCGCGAGTTGGTTCGCTTTGTCGGCGGCCTTGCGGAAGGTATCCTGCGCGATTTTGAGCTTCGCCTCGCGGTCGGCGGCGTTGTTCGGGTCGGCGGCATTCGCGATGCCGACTTGCGACTTCGCCAGCCAATACATCGACTGATCCGCGAGTTTCGGAAACTTGTCGACGAGCGGCGCGAGTGCCTTGCCCGCCTCGTCGAATTGCTTGAGTTGCACGAGGCAAAAGCCGACGCGCAGGGCGGCATCGGGTAGCAGTGCCGAGGCCGGGAAATCTTTCGCGAATGCCTGGAACTTACCGAGCGCATCGGCGAACTTGCCCGTTTCGTACGCCAGTGTCGCGCCGTGAAAAATCGCTCCGGTCACGTGTTCCGGCGCGGCCCCCGTTGCCAGCAGTTCGAGCCGCGATTTCTCGGCGGGGTTACCCTTAAACTTGTCGGGTGTCTTGAGTTGCTCGACCGCATTTTTCTTGACTTTGTCGTGGTCCGCCAGCACCGCATCGTAGTGAACCGACGCCTCGGCGTTCTCGCCATTGAGGTGCAACACGCGGCCCACGAGGTAACGCGCGTGATTGCCAAACGCGGGGTCGGTGAACGGCGCGATCTGGTTCAAAGACCGTCCCGCCATCGCGAAATCGCGATCGACGAAACAGGCGACGCCGTGATAGTACAGCCCGAGCGAACGATACTTGTTCTTCGCGAACGCGGGGTCTTTCGTGAACGGCTCGCAGGTCGCCTTGGCTTCCTTAATGCGGTTCGCACGCAGTTCCATCTCGGCTTGATCGCAACGGCAGCGCCCCGCCCACTCGTCGTTCTTTTTACCGACGAACCAATCGCGCGCTTCCGTGAACCGTCGTGCCGCATCGTTGAACTTCCCGTCGGCGGCCTGCTTGCGTTGCGGGATCTCCGCCGGTGTCGCCACACTCTTCTCGATCTCCTTGATGCCGATCGCACGATTGCAAACCGCGAGGTGATAGAAGACCATACCGCGATCCGCAAAATTGCCATCGCCGGTGGCCTGATTGAGCGGTTCGAGCGCGGCCGCAAAGTCTTGTTCGGGGGCATTCATGAAGCTGAGCGCGAGGCCATACCGCGCCGAAGTCGCATGCGGTGTATTGCCGAACTTCAGCAAAACCTGCTTGAATTGCTCGCGGGCGGCAGGCAGATTCCCCTCGTTGTATGCCTTCCGTGCCGCATTGATCGCCATCTCGGCTTGCTGTTCGGCAGGGACTTGCGCAACGGAAACACCCAGCAAACCCAGCAATAAACACGCGACAACCGTCGCACGGGAGAACGTCATATTCAGGCTCCAGGGGCGGAGGGGAAGCACTACAGACGCCGCAAGCGTCGCAATCGTTCCAGGCATTGTCGTCGAAAGCGCCAGGCAGGGCAACTATCTGGGGAAAATGGGGAAGATCGACTCACCCCGCAATCCGCACGTCTTCGTAGCAGAAGTCGTGAGACTTCTGACGCGACGACTTCCTGCGTCCCGAAGTCGCACGACAACGACTACGTCGAGAATCGCTTCGTCGTACCACTGGGGTGCTGAAATCTATTACTGAACATTTGACAACTTTCATTTGCGAGGGAGTATCTAGCGGTTTTCGCGGTTGAGGGGCAATTATCATGGCGATATCGGTACGGTTCCTGCACGCGCTCGAACGAGCGGCGGAAATGAAAGCGGCGGGGTCGTCGTGGGACGCGATTGCAACCGCACTGCACCGCAAGTTGCAAACGGTGAAGCAGTGGTCGAATCTTTATGCGAACGAGTGGCAGGAACTGTTCGCCAAATACGAAAAAAAGTTGCTCGACGAAGCGACAGCCGAGTCGGTGTTGGCGTTGCGAAGACAACTGCGCGCCGACGAAGACACCGTGAGCATTCAAGCCGCCGAAAAGCTCATCCGGTATCGAATCTCACGGGCAAAATCGACGCCCAAACCGACTGCAAACGATGGACCCACTGCCGAGGAACGCGATCTGCAATTTGCGAAGGAGTTAGAAGATGAAGCGAGACAAGCTGAACAAAATCGAGCGACATGCGTCGCTCGCGTGGCGGGATCCGAACGCATTCCTGGCGATGTGCTTCCGCACGCCGACGGGTGAAGTCCTGCAACAAGCACCGGTTCACGCGGAATTACAAGAGTTTTTGACGCAACATCCGAAGGCGCTGATCGAGTTGCCGCGCGATCACGGCAAGAGTACGCAGGTGTGCGCGCGGATCGTGTGGGAACTGGGAAAGCAGGCGGGGCTGCGTGTGAAACTCGTCTGTGCGACCGATGCGCTGGCCATCGAACGGACGCGATTCCTGCGCGAGGCGATCGAGTCGAACGACCGCGTTCGCCGCGTATTTCCGCAACTTCTGCCGTCGGAGCCGTGGTCGGCGGAGGCGTTCACCATCGTGCGGCCCGCGTCGACGATCGGCCCGAGTGTGGCTGCTTTCGGCGTCGGTTCGGGGTCGACGGGCGCACGCGCGGATTTGCTCGTCTGCGATGACATCGTCGATGTGCGTGCGATCCACAGCCGCGCCGAACGCGAACGGGTAAAGGCGTACTTTCACGATAATTTACTGAACCTGTTGGAACCCGACGGGCGGTTCTGGAACTTGTTCACGCCGTGGCACGGCAACGATTTGAACCAGGTTTTGAAGCAGAATCCGGCCTTCGCACACTTCCGTCGCCCGATCGGCCCAGACCTCGAACCGGTCTGGCCGGCGAAGTGGTCGCGCGAAGCGCTGGCGATGCGGAAACGCGAGATCGGCTCGGCATCGTTCGCACGCGGGTATCGCCTCACACCGATCTCCGAAGACGAAGTCGCGATCCGCCCCGAGTGGGTGAAGTTCTCGACTGACATACCGGTGACATACGACCGCATCGTGCTGTCGATCGACCCGGCGGTGACGGCGAAAGCCACGGCCGACGCGAGCGCATTCGCGGTCCTCGGGCAGTGCGGCACGCGGATCGATTGCTTGGCGGCGAGCGCGCGGCGGGTGGCCGCGCCGGAGTTGGTGACGATGATCGCAGAGTTCGACAGGCAGTGGCAGCCCGATGTCATTCTGTTCGAGTCGAATGCCGCGTTCGCCGCGATGAAAGACTTGCTCGTTCGCCATGCGTCGTTCGGCGCGAAGGTGAAAGGAGTCGTGCAAACCCGCGAGAAAGCGACGCGGGTAAACGTCTTCGCGGTGGCCGTCGAGAACGGAAACTTCCGGCTAAAAGGCGACGACACGCAACGCGAATTGTTCGACGAAATGACGACCTTCCCGTTCGGCGAACACGACGATCTGCTCGACGCGGTGGCCACCGGCACCGCGTACATGCTCGCAAACAACCACGAACCGCGCGTGTGGATTTAGCTTTCAGCTTTCAGCGATCAGCTTTCAGCTTTCAGCAGTCGTATCTCGAAGACTCGCCACGACTGTTTTTCGAGGGTGATTGCCCCGTCCCATGGTTCCACCATGGGCTGATGGAGCGACCCTTTCAGGGTCGGGTTCTGTCCTTCGGTCCTGAAGGGACCGCTCACGTAGCCCATGGTGTAACCATGGGAGGGGGCCGACCGCTGACCGCTGATCGCTGACTGCTGATAGCTGACCGCTGACCCGCTGACCCGCTGACCCGCTGACCGCTGACCGCTGACCGCTGACCGCTGACTGCTGACCGCTGACTGCTGAAAGCTCTTACCCTGGAGAATCATCATGTTATCGCCGATTACGATTCGCTATCCGTTTCGCCCCGTGTGCCGGAGCCTGATTGCGGGTCAGGTGGCGGACCTGTTTGGCCTGGCCGACACGGAGCCGCCGCATATGGTTGCGGAAAATGTGACTCTCGATATTCGCCCGACGGACCTCGTTTTGTTCGTGGGGCCGTCGGGGTCGGGGAAGTCGTCGCTGTTGCGTGCGGCGGGTTTGCAACTGGCGGCGGTCGATGCGGCGACGCTGGTTTTCCCCGATCTGCCGCTCGTCGAAGCGCTGCCGGGGACGGTGCCAGAGCGGTTGGCGATTCTTGCGGGGTGCGGCCTGTCCGAGGCGCGATTATTGCTTCGCACGCCGTCCGAATTGAGCGATGGCCAGCGCTACCGCTTCCGCATGGCGTACGCCTTCGCGCTGCAATCGCAGCCGATCTTGCTCGACGAATTTGCGGCGATTCTCGACCGCAATTTAGCCAAAGTGCTCGCGTTCAATTTGCGAAAGCTCGTCAGCCGCAGTGGCATCGGCGCGCTCGTCGCCACCACGCACGAAGACCTCATCGACGACCTCAACCCCGATGTCATCGTGCGTTGCCACGGCGATGGCGCGATCGATGTCGAACGCCACATTCTAAAAAAAAACGGATCGCCTTCCACGACGAGTTTTGGCTCTCGGACGGCACCCGTGCCGACTGGCCGTACTTCGCGCGGTGGCATTATCGAAGCCACCACCTGGCATTCGTTCGCCGAGTGACATTGCTATGGCATCTGCAAATCCCCATCGGCATCTGTATCTTTTCGGCACCGGCGGCTTCGTTGACGTTGCGCTCGCAATTCTTCGGGTTGAAGAACCCGCGATCGTCGGTGGCACTCGGTGCGCTGAACGAACAATTGTGGTTGCTGCAACGTGTGGTATTGCACCCGACGTATCGCGGTGCGGGGATCGCGGCCGCCTTCGTCCGTCGCGCCTGCGAGGCGTGCCCCGTACCGTGGATCGAGACACTTTCGGCAATGGGCCAGATCAACCCGTTCTTCGAGCGCGCCGGCTTCACGCGAGTCGGCACAATCCGAAAACCGCGCGATTCCAAACGAAGCGCCTACGGCAAGCACTTCTCAACGGAGACGCGAAGCAAAAGCGCACACAGCGAGCCGGTGTACTACGCATTCGACAATCGCGGAAGGGAGTCGAAGTCGTGAGACTTCGGTGGTGGAAATCCCATACATCAATCCAGCCCGCCGACTTCGCCGCCATTGGGTGTCATCGCCGCCCAAAAGGTCATCTCGCTGACGCCGGGGCGAATCGTCCGCACGCTGCCATCCGCCATTGCGACCGGCAACCCAGCAGCAAACTGCGTATGCGGCAAATGCGTGTCGATTTCTGTCGGCTTGGGTTTGTACTGAAATGTTTTCCCGGGTTGCGATGATCGTGTGGTCGGCGGGAATCCGGATGTGACGGGAACCACGTCGTGCCAGCTCTGATCGGCAAACGTCGCACGGCGCGTTCCCGTGATCGAATTGAACTCGGCACCGCGAAATGTCCAGTCGGTGTATGTGATTTGGTAACCACCATCGACGTTTGCAGGATCTTCCGTTTGACAATGATGCTCGGCTACGGCGATCGTATTGGATGTGCCATCGGGAAAAGAACCCACGAGAGTGGGAGGGCCAATAAATGCCGTCAAGTTCACCGCGTAACTGATCGGAGCGCACCCTTCGCCGGTTCCACATTGTTGAGGCTCATACGTGCCATTGATAGTATTACCTCGGTTTTGAACAACATCACATGTTATTTGCCGCGGCATATTGCACGAATGGGGCCTGAAAGTAACTTCGCACATGATCTGGAAAATGAAT
>JAYVQG010000276.1:0-5316 GCA_043757025.1 Limnoglobus sp. | reverse complement strand
AAGCGTAGCGAGTCGTCGGCGTGCGTGAGCAACCCGCGAAGCGTGTCGGCGGCGGCGGTCATGCCGTCGGCGAGCTTACCGGCGGCACTGCGAACCGTCGCGGAACGCAATTCGACCACTTGCCGACGAAAGCCCGCATCGGCCATGCGTCGCGTCGCAGTGCGTTCGGCCACGTCGGCCACGGCAGCGGCATCGCGCACGGTCAAGCCACTCGCCAGCGCCGCAGCGAGCTTGTCATCGGCAGAATGTCGGCCACGGTGAGCCACGGTCAGCCACTCCGCGTGAAAGCACTCAGTTACTTTTTCGACGATTTGCAGTACGGGCAGGCTTCGAGGTAATACAGACGAAGTTGGCCGCACCGGCGGCAGTGGGAAAGCGACCCGCCACGTCGTGCCGCGAAGTACACCGCTAGCGAACACCACGCTACGATTTCGATCAAAACCACCAAAACCAATGCGGATTCGGGTAGTAACAGGGCCGCCGCGTACAAGCCGCCGGACAACATACGTGCCAACACTTGGAACGAGAAGTAAAAGATCGCCCACGTCATCCCGTTCGCGCCTCGACGGGTGGCATCGCGTGCCATCCAGACCCCCGCAACGAGAAATAGCGATAAGTAGCCGAGAGCGAATGCGGCCACGACGAACTTCACAAGGTTTCTGTTGAATTGGGTGCAATCGGTTTCCAAACAGCCGATAACTACGGTTTTTTGTCGTTTTCCCTAGTGGATTTGCGCTCGGACTCTGGCATTAATGCCCAGATTGGGCTGGGAAAAAACTGGGGCATGCCTTACCACACCGTTCTCTTACCAACGGTTCGGTTCAGGTATGCCCCATGGATAGCAATCGTAAAGAGTGCGTCGCTCCGCGTCCAGACGACTCCCGCGATTCGACCGCCGTCGAAGCCGAGGTGCGTCGAGCCGTCGACGATCTGATCCGCTTCTGTTCCACCAGCGACAGTTCCTTTCGGGCGTTCGAGCAGACTTTGCTCACCCGCCTGTTCGCGTTGGGCTGTTTGCTGGTGCGGTTGTTTCTGAGGCATTGCCACGAGCGTTGGCTGGCGACTCCGCCCCCGGGCTTTCGCCGCGGCGACCCGCAGGCCCCACGCACCCTGAAGACGCTGTTCGGCCCGGTGACGTTCGTTCGCACGCAGATGATTCGGCTCGCCGGCGGCACCGGCTTTTTCCCGCTCGACGCGGCTTTGGGTCTGACCCGCGACCGCTTCTCGCCTCGGGTGATCCAATTCGTGACGCGGCTGGCGACCCGGATGAGTTTTGCGTCGGCCCGGCGGTTGTGCCAATCGGTGTTGGGCTGGTCGCCCTCGGTGGAATCGATCGAGGAATTGGCGTTGGGATTGGGTCGGCAGGCGGCGCCGTTTATGCGTCAGTTGGCGGCTCCGAAGGACGACGGCGAAGTGTTGGTGATCGAAGTGGATGGAAAGTGTCCGCCGACGGCGACGGAGGAGGAATTGCGGAAGCGTCGGGGGAAGCGAACGCAGCACGCGAAGGCGTGTTCGTGCGGCTGTCAGCGGCATCGCGGGCAGGCGAAGCGGACGCGTCGCGGGAGCAAGAAACGCCGGAAAAAAGGGGACAAAAGCAAGAACGGCAAGGAGGTCGTCGTGGTCGTGATGTACACGCTTTCACGTGGCGAAGACGGGCGATTGCACGGGCCGATCAACAAGAAGGTGTGGGCGTCGTTCGGCAATCGCAAAGGCGCGGCGCGTTGGGCGCGGGCCGAGGCGACCAAACGCGGCTTCGGGCCGGACACGGCGAAGACCGTGCAGATCGTGATCGACGGCGCGAGCGGGTTGCGGAGCAACTTGGCGGCGGAATTCCCCAAGGCGATTCTGACGATCGACGTTTGTCACGCGGTCGAATATTTGTGGGAACTCGGGCACGAGTTTCACCGGGAAGGGAGCGTGGAGTTGAAGGCTCAGGTGGAGCAGTGGAAGGAGTTGGTGTACGCGGGCCACGCGGCGGAGTTGGTGAAGCGATGGCGACGAATGCTCGACGGCATTCCCCGGAATGGCCCGGGAACTCTGGCCAAAAGGAAAGGCTTGGAGAAGGCGATCGGCTATGTGGAGCCGCGGGTGTCGATGATGAAGTACGCGGAGTGGCGTGAGAAGGATCTGGTGATCGCATCGGGCCAGGTGGAGGGCGCCGTGCGTCATGTAGTGGGGGAACGGTTCGACTGTGCGGGGATGCGTTGGATCCGGGGCCGTGCCGAGGCGGTGTTGCAGTTGCGTTGCATCGAGTGGAATGGCGACTGGGACGAGTTCATCGCCTGGAGCGACCAACAGTACAATACGCGCCTCCTCGAGTACGAGGCGGTGCAAATACGCTCGAACAAACCGCTGGAATGCGGTTTCGCTTTGGCAGGGTGACTCGCGTCTGGAAACCGATTGCACCCTGTTGAATTCTTCCGCCGCGTTTGCGATCTGCGCGGTTTGTCTCGCCTCATCCGGCGTCTCTGCCCGCACAACGGGCGTCGGCTTGGTTGCTTCGGCGGCGCGGTTCGCTTTCGCTTTGGAAGCCATAATGATTCCGCCGAGAACCACCACGACAAAAGTGACCAGAGCCACCAGAAGCAACACGGATCGTTGCAAGTCGTTCGACCCGATAATCGGCGGCGCTTCCTCTTCGGTGGCGTCTGGCTTTTGGCTCAGGTAATTGGCGTGGCAACTCTTGCACAGTACCGTTAGGCCCGGCCCTACGAGTTCTTTCGGCGTGAGTTGCTCGTGCAGGCATTCGGGACAAGTCGTGTAAGGCATAATCTTCCCCAGAGTGTGGGCTTCACTTCAAGCATCATCGTTAGCAATTTTATTACACCAAATCGACAATCGAGGTTCAAGCGTTTTCGCTTCTTCATTTAGGTGAAACTAACTCCGCAGATTCTTCGAGGGATTCGCCCAGGATACTTTCGCCCCACCGCCATCACGTTGCGGCTTCGAGCATAACGCAGCGAGTTTGTCGTCGGCAGAATGTCGGCCACGGTGAGCCACGGTCAGCCACTCCCAACGGGTTCAAAGCGAGTTGGACAGTCGTAAATTTCGGTTTACGCGCCATACGGCCTACAAGGGGGATTGCCGGATTTGTCACCCGATCTTACCCGCATCAACCGCAACGGGTTCGAGGTTACTGTGAGTATAACTGCAAGCGTTCCACTTCTTCTTTTAGGTGTCCAGTAACTGCGCGATCTCCGCTTCATTTAGGTGCCAAGTAACCGCGTGCTTCCTTCGCGGGTAACCCTTCAGCCTACTGAAGTTGGTCCGTGTCAGCTATCCATTAATGAACCATAATAGACAATTGCAACAGGATTTTCAGCCAAACGTCGGCAAACCTGGTTGTTTCTGTTGAATTTGAGCGACAAATGTCTATTTTGAACCCTTCAACTTCATAAGGCTGAAGGGTTACGTTTATTCTACCCCGCCTACAATGAAAGCGGTTCGCGACTGGCGTTTTGCAATCAAAAAGAAGTCGTTATTTACGACGTCGCGACGGCCAAGGAACTGGCACGGCACCCTACCGATGCGTTTTTTGTCGGCATGTCGAAGGATGGAAACAGCGTGTATGGTGTGGGGCGAAGACCCGGTGAGAACGGGGGTGCGGCTAGCCCGATTGAAGTCTTCTCTTTCGATGTCGCGACCAAAAAGCGGAACTGGTCGCAGCCGTTAGCGAGCGAGACTTCCTTTGCCTTCGTTGCACTCAACCAGCCGCTCGACGACATCGTTGCCGTTTTTGGTGAAGGCCTTCAGAATCACGACATCACCTATTACAGTTCGCGCACGGGGAAGCCGGTTCCGCTCGAAACCGGCGAAACGTATCTCTGGCGAAAAGCGCGCGCTTACGGTCAATTGAGTCGGGATCGCAAACAGCTGATTTCCAGTGTGAACGGTGGGTTATCGGTCTGGGATGTCGCCACGCGGCAGCAGATCGTGCCCAAAAAAGCCACGTTCACGATTGCGGAATCGTGTCGATTGCAGTTTCTCGATGGCAGCACCACGCTGGAAGTAGGGCCATTCGATCATAACTCGATGGGCGGCCTAAAAACGTGGGATGTCGCAACGGGCAAAGAGCGATTGAGCATCCCGCCACATCGAAACAGCGAGGATGGCGCGACAACTTGGGTCAGTCTGTATTCATCGGATCGACCTTACCAGGTGACGGCGCGCGACCAGTCGTTCCGCGTGCGGATGGTCCCCGAACACCCGGACGGGAACATTGCCAATTCGGGGATACCGGTACTGTCCGACCCCAAAACGGGCCGCGAGATCTGTCGGCTCGCAGGTGGGCCATCTTTTGGAAGCGAACTTCAACTCACACGAAATGAAAGATACTTGATCTGCCACGGATCGCAATTTAAGACTTGGCGTTGGGATTTGCATCAGGTCGATCCACAACCAGTTGTTATCTGCACGCACATTGATGGTGGACGAAATCGTTACACCACGCAGCAAATGGTCACTGTCAGTCCCGATCAAACTCTCGTGGCGGTGATTCTTTGTGCCGAATCGAGCAAAACGCTCAAGTACGATGTTGGCGTATATCGTCTCGACACAGTGCGAAACCTGCGACGAATCACAGGAGAGGGTAGTCTCACGCAAATCAACTGGTCCGCGAATGGGCGGTACCTCGAATTGTTGACGAGCAAAGGTATGGCCGTCTACGATCTCGAAAGCGACGTGCAGATCTGCCTGTTGCAGAATGTATTTGTCGGCTCGATCAACGACGACAGCCGAATGTTGGGCTATGCGAATACAAAGGAACTAACATTTACAGAGACAATTACGAACCGCGTTCGCCACACGGTTACCCTTTCCGGTGATAGTACTTCGGTAGCATTTGCGCCGGATCGGCGCTCGGTTGCGTATGTGGCGAGCGATAACACCGTACACATTCTGCCGCTGTTTCCGCTGTCGAAACACGTGCCAGTAACACGAAGCGAAATGGATGCGGTGTTCCCCGACCTTGCCTCGAGCGATGCCAAGAAGGCATTTCTTGCCGTGCGACTGTTTGCTTCGGACGCGAAGTATTCCGTGCCCTATTTGCGCGAAAAGATCCCGCCGACGAAACTCCCCACAGACATCGCCGTCACGATTGCGAAGCTCGATTCGCCGCAATTTGCCGAACGCGATGCCGCCACGAAACGCCTCACCGAACTCGGCTCCGCCGCGTCGGAGCCGCTGCAACACGAACTGAAAACGAGCGACTCGGTGGAAGGTAACCCTTCAGCCTACTGAAGTTGGTCATGTCAGCTATCTATTTATGGGCCAAAATAGACAATTGCAACAGATATTTTTGCCATTCGTTGGCAAAAC
>JAYVQG010000275.1:0-5327 GCA_043757025.1 Limnoglobus sp. | reverse complement strand
CCGTATCGAAATGCAGGCGTTTCACGCACGGCGTAAGCGCGCCGAATGTAGCGCACGCGGCTCGCGTGCTGAAAAATTAGCACGCGAGCCGCGTGCGCCACATTCGGCGAGCAGAGCGTAACAACGATTACGCCGGGCCGCTCGCCGGGCGCAAATTTGTGCGTGAAACGACTGGATTTCAAGACACGCGACAGTTTAGCGCAACTTCAAAACTAGCGCGTCGGGCTAACAAAAACGTATCGAATCACACCGCTCGAAGTATAGCCATCGTGGCCTTCGACACGTCGGCCCAACCCCCTCGGTAAGGGTGGCGAAAAGGGCGAGAGAGGCCCACGGGGCGGACCGCCGATGCCCGGACAGATTCTCCCTCCGTTCTTGCAAGAGCAACTGAAGCTGACCGACGATCAGAAGAAGCAACTCGATGCGTTGCAGAAAGATCTCGACGCGAAGCTCGATAAGTTGCTCACCGACGATCAAAAGAAAATGTTGAAGGAAATGCGCGAACGCGGCCCCGGTCGCCCCGGCGGCGATAAGGCGGCAACCGCCCCGAACGCCCACCCGTCGAGAAGGGCGAAAAGAAGCCGATATAGCTACTTCCGACGGTCGAATCGGGCCATGCGGATGCCGCCCCAGAAAACCCCCGGCGTATGCGGGTCCGGCACCCGCGGCGTCGACATCATGCCGATGTCGGTCAGTTCCGGATGCTCGGCATACATGTCCCGCAACCCGGTATCGACGCCGACGTAGTTCGCGTCGTGGAACAGGATGAACGCCCGATCGGCGAGAACGGTCAACGTACCTTCGAGGTCGCGAACGAGCGAATTGTAATCGTGCTCGCCGTCGATGAGCGCCCAGTCGAACTTCCCGCCCGCAGCGATTTCAGCCATGCCCAGCGCCGTTGGCGACATTGCTTGAATCATCGTCGCCCGGTGCGAAACTTTCGCCCAATTCTCCGGCGTCACCTTCGGGTACGGATCGACGCAGATTAATTTCCCATCGCCGATGTCGTCCAACGCCGCGACAATCAGCAACGTCGAACCGCCCTGGAACGTGCCGATTTCGAGGCACCGCTTCGGGCGCAAGCCGAATACGCTCGAATAGACCAGCACTCGCTCGGGCCAAAGCATCTGGCTGATCGAGTTGTAGGCATTGCCAAGGTTGCTGAACGACTTCGGCCCACTCAGCCCCGCACCATCGGCCGGCCAATTGTTATCGTTATTTGAATTCATTTTATATTCCCAGAAGGACTGACGAAGACGCTCAATTTCGTTGGAGCGATAACGCTTACGCACAATTCATCGACGCCGGAATCGTATGACTTGATTCTATTTTGACTCTTGTGCCGCTCGCAAGGGGGCAATCGTTTGACTATTCTCCGGAGTCAGCGTAAACTACCATGGTGTTGCGACACTTGCAATCCGCATGATCGCTGCAATCGTCCCGAATCTCAAATTCTGGAGTTAAAATGAAGCCAGTAAAATTACTGATGCGACTGTTCCTTACGGTCGCTATCGCGGTACTCGTCACGGCATCAACATATGCTGCAAAGCCGACTCTCGTGTTCAGCATTGCGCAAGGATACCCAAATGTCCCTGGGTATGACGTTGATCTCGTTGCCAACTATTCAACGACTAATAACGTTGCCCCCGCTGGGTATCCTGTAGTGACTGGCGATGCAGCAATCACGAATATGATCGCTGTTCTCAAGCGGTATGAGGCTAGTGGATATCCAACCTGCGCGCTCATCAACCCGTTAACTATGGACAAGGTCAAGCTGAATCTTGTTCTGACGAAGTTGCAAGCAAACGGTATAAATTTCGCGTTTGATATAGTGAGTTCAGACTCTTTAATTGGTCACAATGGCAGTTTGCCTGGAAATATTGGGCAAGGCGTCACTTGCCCTGGTACCAATATTACAACCGATGAACAACCAACTAACCGAACTGCAACGGGAATGGCATTATTTAACGATTATCCCTTTGCGGGTAATAATGGTGTGGACGGCATCAAATATTACATCAACGCATATCCCAACCTTGTAGGTTTTAGAATACATGAGCCAGAAGTAATCTTTTATGAGTATATGAAAAAGTATCCTAACTCAGACTACTGGAACGTCTTATATGCGATCGAGCAATTTGTTATTACTGCAGGCAAGAATAATAAATGGATGCAATACAACTCTTCGATATGGGATCGCCATCCTCAAACTACCTTTTGGCCTGCGAGTGATACTTCTACAGCCCCAGCTAATTCTATCGTTGCAGCTAAAAATACAGCGCGATGGCTGACAGACAAGTACAAAGTGGCGGACAGCACCAACAATTACACTGCGACAATTATTTACCCAAGCTATGCTACAAATGATGGTTACAACACGAGTCGCCTTACGAATCTAAACTTAACTCGGTGGAGAAACCTTGTCAATACTACTGCTTTACCAAGTGCTACAAACGGATTTGCACTGAGTTGTCAATCTTGGATGACTCAGGCTCGTGATCTCCCCACAAACATATTTTATCAAGAACCATACATGCCATACTCATACTTAACTGACTTTGTGAATGATGCGCTAATTGGAACCAATCCTGCAATTATACAATTTGAGTCTTGCAAATACTTTTTTAATTCCACTGGAACTGCCACGCTTAATAACAACGCAATTGCTTATATATCATTCGGCTTTGGGAGAGTCTCCAGCGAAGGATCTGGTCTTGCCTATCAAGACTTTCCGCGAGATTTCGCGACTTGTCCAGATAATGCACAGTTACGAGGAGGGTTTCAATCCTTCAAGTTTCAGAATAATTATTACTCAAATCAAAACTATAATAGGAGATATACTAACTATCAGGTGCCAATGGATACGTCATGGCAGATTATTCCTCCGACGATCCTGCCTTAACAAGATGAAAGTTCGGAAACAAACAACTTTTTGACAGATTCTCCCTTCTCCTATCCATTAGCGGGCCGGTAGCACTACAACGAATGGTGCGACCGGCCCGCTTGTATTATGCGCCCTGGGGAATGCGAAATGTCTGTGTTCGACGAACATCCGCTGACGGAACTCGACAAAAAGACCCACGAGGCGCTCGGCGAGAAAGTCGTCATCAAATCGCTGACGCAGCAGTCGGCACTTCAGCGGTTGCCGCGATACGTCTCCGAGTATCTGATTGCGAAGTACGTCAAACCCGAGACGTGGAAGGCGGACCTCGCGAACATACAGGCGAAGATTCGCGAACTGCTCCCGGACCTCGATCAGCGCGAACTCGTCAAGGAAAAGCTGCTCAGCAAGGGCGAAGTCACGCTCATCGACATTATCGAAGCCCGCATCGACTTGCGTGGCGGTCAGCGTTGGGCGCGGGTTCCGGCGCTCGGCGATGACAAAGTTCGCGTTCCCGCCGCGATCACCGAACAGAACCCCGGCCTGCTTCTGGGCGGGCTGTGGGGCACGGCGAAGGTGAAATACGCGCCGGAATCCCACGCCGACGCGCCGAACGAATTGATCGCGTTCACGCCATTCCAGGTCGGCCCGCCGGACCTCGATGCGTTCCGGAAAAGCCGTGCGAATTTCACTACCGACGAATGGATGGCGCTCGTCTTGCAAAGCGCCGGGTATGCCGCGAGCGCCTTCCCCGAACGCCGGACGCGGATGCTGTTGTTCGCCCGCATGGTGCCGCTCGTCGAGCGCAACGTCAACATGATGGAACTCGGGCCGCGGCAGACGGGAAAGACCTTCCTGTTAAGGAATTTGTCGCCGCGCGTGTTCACGGTGTCGGGTGGCAAAACCTCGCCCGCGAACCTGTTCGTGAACTTGTCCACGAAGCAAGTCGGCATCCTCGGCACGCGGAAAGTCGTCGTCTTCGACGAGATCGCGCACACGACGTTCGGCGACGACAGCGCGACGATTTCGACGTTGAAAGACTTCATGGAAAGCGGGCAGTTCTCGCGCGGCGCGCTCGGCTTCGCGTCGGATGCCAGCCTCGTGTTTACGGGCAATATCGACGTCGACGGCGAACAGCCGCACCCGCGTTACGTCAACCTCTTGGAGCCGTTGCCCAAAGAGTTGATCGACAGCGCGTTCCAGGACCGGATGCACGGCTACATTCCCGGCTGGGAAGTGCCGAAAATCAGTCCGTCGTCGATTGCCACGGGCGTCGGTTTCGTCACCGATTACTTCGGCGAAGTGCTGGTGCGATTGCGAGAGGATTCGTTCGCGGATCGCATCCGTGGCGTTTCGGTTCACCCCGGTATGACGCGACGCGATCAGACCGCGATCGAGCGAATCGGTTCGGGCCTGATGAAGCTCATCTACCCCGATGGCAACATCACTGAGGAAGAGTTGCTCGAGGTCGCGATGTTCGCGTGCGAACTGCGTCAGCGCGTGCATCAGCAGTTGTGCGCGTTGGCTCCCGGCGAGTTCAAACCGCGGTTGATCGCCCCCGCGAGTGTGGCTGCACACACCGCCCGCGACTTGCTCCCGAAGACGACGACCGTCGTTATCGATCGGCTCAATACCGAGGCCGTTGTGGGTGCGGTGACGGGTTTGGTCGTGCTGACCGATGGCGAAAAGGAACTCGGTGGCGACGTGATTCTGATTCAGGTTTCCGCACTGAACGGACCCGCTCGCGTCGAAGTAACGGGGTTGCACGGCTCGTCGCTCAGCGATTCGGTACGTGCGGTTTACAACCTCGTTCGTGCGAATTTCCGTTCGTTCGACATCTCCGAACAGCGTCTGAAATCGCAAACGGTGGCAGTCCACCTCGTGAAAATCGCCGAGGCGAAAGATGGCCCGTCGGCGGGGTTGGCGTTCGCGGTCGGCATCGTTTCCGCGCTGGCCAACAAACCCGTGAAGCCCGGTTTTGCGTTCTCGGGCGAAGTCGCATTGCACGGCGAAGTCGGCCCCGTCGGGGGGCTGCAACACAAGATCGCTGCCGCCGCCCGCGCCGGTCGCAAGCACGTCGTAATCCCCGCGGCCAACGCCGACGTCATTCGCTATTTGCCAGACGATCTAAAAGCCTCGCTCGAAATCCACCCCGTTTCGACCGCCCGCGAAGCGTTCGATCTGGCATTCGGATGAAATCGCAAGTTGTGTAGATACGCCCAGGGGTACGACGCAAGACGTCTAACCCTGGGCTAAATGATGGAACCCCGTTGGGCAACGCCGCGAACGATTATTTCATTGTATTTTGAGGTTCGCGCAACAGATATTGGAGTGTAAGGGCGGTTTTTACGTAGCCCTCTCGCTCCGCGAGAGGATAGCAACAGTCTGGACCGATGCGACGGGGATTCTTCCGGCTTCGCTATCCTCTCGCGGAGCGAGAGGGCTA
>JAYVQG010000274.1:0-5329 GCA_043757025.1 Limnoglobus sp. | reverse complement strand
TATGGTCTCAGCGTCTCGCCGTTGCCGAGCGTCGGCGGGCTATCCGTGCCCGCCGTGCAATACTCGGTGGTGACGTGGGAATTCGTGCTGGGGTCGCTGCTGGTGCTGGGCGTGTTCCGCCCGTTGCCGTGGATTCTGGCGATCGGCACGTTCTTCGCATTCGCAGTGGTCAGCGGCTATCTCGGGATGATTGGGCAAGCGAATTGCGGCTGTTTCGGCGCGATCAAAGCCAGTCCGTGGGCCGCATTCGCGGTCGATATCGTTGCGGTGGCGGCACTGTTATTCGCAAGGCCCAATCGCCACGAATGGCAGCTCGCGACGATGAAACCGTTGCTGCTTCGCACGGCGGTTCTGCTCGGTGGAGCGTTGGCCTCGTTTGCAATCATCGCACTCGGTTGCACGCTGTTCTTCGGCTCGATCTCCGCAACTTTAGCTACGTTACAAGGCGAATCGCTCTCGGCACCGTCCTACGTGAACTTCGGCAGCGCCAAGCCCGGCGACCGCCTCGAACAAACGATCACGATCAAAAACTGGACCGCAAAACCAGTTCGGCTCATCGGCGGCACCAGCGATTGTTCGTGCGTCACGACCAGCGAAATGCCACTGACGATCCCATCCGGTGAATCCTTAACAGTCACAATTAAGTTAGCCGTCCCCGAATCGAACACCGGTGCGTTTACGCGCATCGCCTCGATCTGGACCGACTGCGACCAACAGCGAACCATACCGCTCCGCCTGGGCTGCCAGGTCGAGTAACAGGAACATCCGCCAGGATGTCCCTGGCGGTGTGAAGTCTCTCTCTTCGTCGAGGAGGATGCGTCGTGACCAAGCTTTTCGGAATCATCTCTTACGCGTGCGGCAGCGTAGCCATCGCGCTACTCGCCATCGCACTGATCACCGGCGGCGGACGGAACGCATGGGCTACTGACTGCACCGACGCTTGCGGTGCAGAACCAACTCCAGTCGCACAAGGTCAGCCTGGGTACGCTGAGTACCAAGCTGCGTATAGTACGTACTATTCGTGTATCACGAACTGCAACAATAGCGGCGGTGGTAATACGGGAGTTGGTTTCGGATGTCGATTTTCATATCCAAACTGCAAACTCGGCTGCCTTGTTCTTGGACCATGCTATAAAAGTTACGTTTTCGGCACCGATTTCTACACTTGCCAATGCTAGCTTTTGATAAAGCAGAGTGCTGAGTAAACCATGCCTTTCAGTGTGCATATATGTAATTTGCATATATGCACGTTAGTCATATCACTAAGTTGCAATATGCCTTACGAAAGTTTTAAATGACGTGCTTCGGTATTAATTTACGATTGCTATACGCGGGCATTATCTATAAAAACCTTTCTACATGTGCAACTTGTTTCGCCATTGTTTTGATCTGTATTTCTATTTCTTCTCCACAATGCTTCGCGCAAATCGGCGCATTTAATGCTGGCGATATAACATCGCTACAAAACGGTTGGGTCGAATTGAAGAAGCAAGATTCAATTTCCAACTTTACAGCAAGAATTGTAGAATCTTCTAAAGAGACCATCGAAAAATCTAGGCAGCTGAGTATCGCAAACTCAGAGGACAAAATGTTCGTGTCAAGTACAGCAAAAGGCGTTATTGCAGAAACGGTGTTTGTGAAATCACCACTGTACGGATTTGCCTTAGCCACAACTGTCGGGAGTACTGCCGGCTGGAAGCTCATCGAAATGTACAAATCGAATGAAAATGCAAAAATCGATGAGCTTATATTTAATCAAATGACCTGTCGATGCATTTACCCACTCAGTGGCTTTATCGAGTCAAGTCTATCAGATTGTTTAAAGTCGAATAAGCTTACAATTACTTCGATTGCCAAACGCTCGGATTCAGACTGGTTTTTAGGATTTCAATACAAATTCTTGATAGCTGAGAGAAATCTGACTATCGATTTTTCGGGAACAATGAACGTCAATCCAAAGATGCAATTCGTACCAGTTCATATTTCGTATTTTGCAATTCCAAATCAAACAAAGCCTGTCACAACTTCACGTGAAATCACTCGGCTCAGCGCTACCGATCAAGTTCAATGCAGTAGAATAGTACTCAATGACAGTTACAGAGGCACCAAAATTGTTTATGACTTTAGCGATTACACTTATCATACTACTGATCTGGCTAAATTTACATTAAGTCATTACGGTATACCCGAGCCGCTTGGCATCACGTCTCCCTCAAACAATAGCTATATGATGTACTTATACATCGCCATTCCCGTCTTTGCGGCGCTCGGGTTGTTGTCTGCGTATATTCGCCGTCGATATTATCCGCGAGCGGACGCGTTGCCTCCTGCGGGCACGGCAGGTTCGTGATCGGCGTTTTGGCGCGGCATGAACATCGGTTTTCGACAGGATTTGCAGGATGGAACAGGATTAAGAAATGAGAAACCAATATTTATCATTTATTTTAATCCTGCTAATCCAGTAATTCCTGTCTGTTCTTTCTTGAGATCCTGCAATGCTCATTATGTCTCGAATTTGTGCGTTTGTGGCGATCGCTTTACTAGCGGTGGCAGGGTATATGCACGTCTCACACGTCGAGGAGCCGTCGTTTGGACAGGCGCTGACGGTTCACGAACCGGATCGCGACCTCGGCACGTTGCCGATCGGCGAACATGAGTTGCGGTTTCGGATTACGAATGCGTCATCGCAGAATTTGCGAGTGATCGGTGCGTCCGAGACCTGAGGCGCGGTCGCTTGCTTCGGTCCGAAGCTCGACGGCCAGATTCCGATCCCCGCACACGGCGTAATCGAACTCGAATGCAAAGTCCGCATCGGTCGCGTCGGCGAATTCGTCAGCCCATGTCAAGTGTTTTTTGAAGATGGCGGCATCCGCACGATCGTGCTGAGCGTGAAGGGCGTGGCGATGGTTGCCATACAGAAATGACAGGATTAACACGATTTTACAGGATTTATGGAGAAGAAGGAAACAATGTTAATTCCTTTTCAATTTTACAAACTTTGTAAATCCTGTAGATCCTGTCTGGATTTTATGTATTGGAATTACACTTTGCACACGACACGGGAAGGATCAGTGGGCTTACACCCACCGCTCGCCATGAATAGAAATACACATCGTGGCTTCACGCTGATTGAACTCCTCGTCGTGATTGCCATCATTGGCATTCTGATTGGCCTCATCCTTTCGGCTGTACAGAATGTACGCGGGGCGGCGGCGCGGCTGGATTGCCAGAATCGCATGAAACAACTCGCGTTGGCGTTGCATAACTATCACGATAGCCGTGGGGCGTTACCGCAGGGGCATATTCCACTTCCGCCGTTGCCGAACCCGAAAGTGTTGGGGTTCACGGGGTGGCAGGTCGCGATTTTGGCGGAGATCGAGAAGGGCAATGAGGCGGCGTTGGTCGCACCGGCGTTTCAAATTCAGCCGATCCCGTTCGCGAATCCGCCGCACACGCTCATCAGTACGCCGATGCCCGCGTTCAGTTGCCCGAGCGACGACCGCACTCGCACGACACACATTTTACCGATTACGAAACTACCCGTCGCATTGACGAGTTACCTCGGCGTTTCCGGCACCGACAGTTTCAAAAAAGATGGCGTATTGTTTTCGACTTCGCGGATTCGCTTCACGGACATCACCGATGGCACCAGCAATACCTTGATGCTCGGCGAACGCCCCGCGAGCCACGATATCCAGTTCGGCTGGTGGTACGCGGGTATCGGCCAAAGCTTAAACGGGTCGATGGATCTCGTGCTCGGCGTGCGCGAACCGAACTTGCAGCCGATCGTCAGCGGGTCACTGTGCGGGCCGGGAAATTATCCGTTCATGGCGGCGAGCGGGTTCAGCGACCCGTGCGGCATGTTTCACTTTTGGAGTCCGCACACCGGCGGCGCGAACTTCGCCTTCGCCGACGGCAGCGTGCGACTCCTGCGCTACACCGCCAACCCGATCATGCCGGCGCTCGCCACCCGTGCCGGCGGCGAAGTGGTTGCGATCGAGTGATTTGCATCCCGCGACGCATTACATGCCGCCGAACAGCCGGTCGTAGTCGGGCCATTCTTTCGGGTGGAGCAGGTTCTTCTTGATGCCGTAGCGAATCGCGAGTTCGCGGAATTCGTTCATTTTTACGCGGTTCTCGGCCTTCTCCTCGGCGAGTAACGCATGGAAGCAATACACCGGTTTCTGCGCGTAACGCAGTGCTGCGTTGACGTCCGTCACGGCGTCTTCAAACTTGCCGGTGGCGGTGCGTGCCATTGCGCGGGTGTCGAGTAAGTACGGCTGCGGGCCGACGCGCCCGATTGCTTTCTCGATCAATTCCGTGGGTCGTGGGGTCGCGTCGTTGCGGTGCAAAATCAGCAACACCGCGAGGTTGTTGAGCGCGACGACCTGGTTCGGTTCGCTCGCCAAGGTTTTCTCGTACGCACGAATTGCGTCGTCGTATTGCTCGCGGGACTCGAACGCCATCGCTTGTGCGAGCACCCATTGCGAATCTTTCGGTGCCAAGTTAGCCTGTTCGTCGATCCACTTCGACACTTCGAGAATCGTGCGATCCCACTCGGCACGTTCGGCTGCGGGCACGTTCGGACGAGCGCGCATCGCGACTGCGTTTTTGTAGAGTTGCCCGCGTTGCGGCACGGCGATTTCCTTGTCGTCGACGGCGCGGATCGCGGCGATCGCTTTCATCTGCTCGCCGGTCTGGATGTAGAAGAGTGCGAGTCCCAGGAAGCGGTTCGGCAGCTTCGTCGTGTCGGCGGCGCGTCGGTACACCTCTTCGGCTTCCGCCGTGCAACCGATGTCGACGAGCAACGGGCCGACGAGCGATAGCAACATCGCAGGTTCGTTGGCGGCGAATGCGAGCGGTCCTTTTGCGGCAAGCTTCTTGTCTTCAAACTTCGCCTCGTATCGCGCCTCTTCGGAAATCGCCGACCACGTTTTGGGTGCCATCGCTCGAATGCGGTCGAGCGTCTGCCGGGCGGCCTCTTTCTTGTTCGCATGCGTTTGCATCTGATGGAGCAGCACGAGGTAATTCAGCGAAACCGGTCCGCGCGTCGCCAACCGCAGCGTATTCTCGGCGGCGTTCGCGTTGCCTTCCTGGAAGTACAACATTGCCAATTTCGCGCTGTCATCCAGCGGCAGCGGGTCTTGCGTCACCGAATCTTCGATCGACTTTTTCGCTTCGGCCCTGCGGAACGGATCGACAGTCATGGCGAACGCCTTCGCACGCACATCCTCGGGGTTGGTGCCCGATTTCAGATTCTCATCCAGCAGCGCGAGCGCACTCGGAAGCTGACTGTAACCGTCGGGCCGCTGGACTTTGTTCGCGGCCA
>JAYVQG010000273.1:0-5334 GCA_043757025.1 Limnoglobus sp. | reverse complement strand
CCACCAATTCCGTAGCCATAGCCACCTCTTCCCTGAAGTGCTCATTAACTTACAGAAAATGTCGAATACACGGAATAGATCTTGGACGGGTACTAAGGGTATCGTCGCGATTGGCTTCGACCTCGGCGGTGACAACATCGATCGCGCGACCAGCGTGGTCGTTCAAAACGATGGCCGCATCCTGGTCGCGGGGTTCGCGCAAATCAATGCCACTGGCGAATACGACTTCGCCATCGCACGCCTGACTGCGACCGGCGAACTCGATGCCGCGTTCGACACCGATGGGCGGCAAACGATCGCGTTCAACTTCGCCGGAAGCACGAACGACGACCGTGCGACGGGTATCTCGCTCGACGCGAATGGCCGCATCGTCGTTGTCGGTACCGTGGCCCGTGCGACGGCGGGCGACACGGACTTCGGTATCGCACGGCTCAACACCGATGGTAGCCTCGACGCGACGTTCGACATCGATGGCCGTCAAACCGTCAGTTTCGACCTCGGCGGCAACAACGCCGACACGGCGGCGGGGCTTGTGGTGCTGACGAACAACCGGATTGTCGTGGCTGGTTCGGCAACCGTCACCGCAACCGGCGATGTCGATTACGCCGTCGCCCGACTGCTCGAAAACGGCACGCTCGATGGTAGCTTCGATACCGACGGGAAGCAGTCGATCGCGTTCGACCTCGGCGGGAAAAATATCGATGAAGCCGCCGCTTTGGCCGTCGATTCCAACGCTAGCATCGTCGTCGTTGGCACCGTCGAAAACGGCACGACCGGCGACCGCGATGTCGGCATCGCACGCTTACTTTCCGATGGCAAACTCGATGCGACTTTCGACGCCGATGGCCAACTCGCGCTCGGGTTCGACCGCGGTGGAACGAATCAGGATCGCGCTGCGGGCGTCATCATCGAACGCGGTACGAACCGGATCGTCATCGCGGCCACCGTCGATCAGGCCACGCCTGGCGACACCGATTTCGCCGTGGCCCGCTTCCTCCCCGATGGCAGCCTCGACGCCAGTTTCGACACCGATGGTCGTGCCGTAGTGGCGTTCGATCGCGGCTCGTCGAACGTCGACCGTGCGGCCGGTATCGCGTTCACCCCCGATGGTCGCATCGTCGTTGCGGGCACCATCGACACCACGACGCCGGGCGATACCGACATCGGCGTCGCACGGCTCATTTCCAGCACGAATCTGGCAAATCGCCTTGCGGTCGGCGGTCGCAGCGATGGCACCGCAGCTTTGTACGATCTTGCGAATTCTCAGTACGTTCAAGCGGGGAATATCGCAACCGGCGCACCGGCGACGATTCGCACGGTGATTGCCGACGTCAACGGCGATGGCTTCGACGACACCATCACCGGTGTCGGCCCCGGCGGCGGTTCGCGAGTTCGCATCGCGCTCGGCATCGATCCGGCGATCGCCCCAGTCGCACTCATTGCCACGCCCACCGAGTTCGATGCGTTTGAAGCCGGCTTCGCCGGTGGCGTGTTTCTTGCGGCAGGCGACATCGACGGCGATGGCAAGGATGAAATTGCCGTCAGCCCCGATGTTGGCGGCGGCGGTCGCGTGCAAATTTATTCGTTCGCGTCGAATGCCGTCGTGCGTCGCGACAACTTCTTCGGCATCGACGACCCCTCGTTCCGCGGCGGTGCCCGCGTGGCGATGGGCGATGTCAACGGCGACGGCCGCGCGGACCTCGTGGTGGGAGCGGGGTTCCTCGGTGGGCCGCGCGTGGCGGTGTTCGACGGGAAGAATCTCGGTGCGAGTCAAGCCAACCCCGGCCGGATCGTCGGCGACTTTTTCGCCTTTCCTGGCAGCGATGCAGCCAACCTGCGGAACGGCGTGTTCGTGACCGTCGGCGACGTGAACGGCGATGGCAAAGCCGAATTGATCTTCGGCGGTGGGCCGGGTGGCGGGCCGCGAGTTTACGCACTCGACGGCCAACGCGTCACCGCTGGCGATGTCGTCGGCGCGCAAAATAACCCCGTGGCGAACTTCTTTGTAGCAGGAAACGATGCGGCAAGAGGCGGCGTGCGGTTGGCCGTGAAAGACATCGATGGCGACAACCGCGCAGACCTGATTACCGCCAGCGGCGAGAACCAACTCGCACGAGTGCGCGTCTATCGCGGATCGACCGTCGTGCTACCGAACGGCACCGAACCGCCACTGTTCCAGGAGTTCGACCCGTTCGGCACCGCCATCGCCGACGGCGTGTTCGTGGGATAAAAGCGAATCGACGTTTCATATGGAAATTGAACGGTAACCGTTCACGGGTCCGATGAAGCCAGACATAACAACACGTTACGCACTCGTGCCTTGCTGCAAAATCTCGTTGGCTCCTTCGTCGATGAGCATCGCGGCGAGTTCCTGCCCGATGGCGAGCGGTGTGTTCGCCGGTCCCCGATGTGTGGCCGTGATGCGCCGTCGACCGTCGATGGACAGCACTGCACCGCGCACGATCAGTACGCCGTCGCGAACTTGGGACGTCGCCCCGATCGGCACGAGGCAACCGCCGCCGAGCGACCAGAGCATCGCGCGTTCGGCGGTGATTCGACTCCAGGTATCGGCATCGTTCAGCGCGGCCATACTCGCGCGGCTGTCGGCGTCCGCGTCGCGGCACTCGAGGCCAATCGCGCCCTGCCCCACGGCGGGGAGCATCCATTCGGCATCGAGAATTTCCGTAATCGCGTGCGACAACCCCAGCCGCACTAGCCCCGCCTCGGCGAGAATGATCGCGTCGAGGCCTTGCTCCGTGAGTTTGCGCAACCGCGTGTCGACGTTCCCACGAAGCTCGATCAGCGTCAAATCGGGCCGCCGGTTCGCGAGTTGCGAACGCCGGCGTAGGCTGCTGGTGCCGATGATCGCACCTTTGGGAAGGGCATCGAACGTGCGGTGTTTCGTCGAAACGAACGCATCGCCCGTTGGCCCGCGAACGGGTGTCGCCGCCAGCGATATCCCTTCGGTGATGATCGTCGGCAAGTCCTTCAGGCTATGCACCGCCACGTCGGCACGGCCATCGAGTATCGCTTGCTGAATCGCCTTGGTGAACACGCCGAATCCACCCATCGCACTGAGCGCAGAGGCTTGGTCGCGGTCGCCGTGCGTTTCGATGAGTTGCAATTCCACCGGTTGCGGCGCGACGACGGGCCGCAGCCGATCCGCAATGTGATTCGCCTGCCAAAGCGCCAACGGGCTACCGCGCGTACCGAGCCGGAGTGCAGATTTCATGGAGTGAATCTTAGCAAGGGCAGGTTCAAAGACACCTTCGGTATGGAAATACGACTTCTCCGATGGTATCGAACGACTTCCTCGCTAAAATGATGCCTTGCTACGGTCGTTCCGATTGGCTGAGGGAATCGAACATGCGTTGTGCCGCACGGATGCGAACTTTCGGGGTTGAGTTTGTGGAACTCGAACGGCGCGACACGCCTGCGATTTCCGTGCGGATCGATTACAGCCAAGACGCAAGTGGCTTTTTTAACGATCCGGCACGAAGGGTCGCCATCGAACGGGCGACTTCGACAGTTGCCAGTCGATTCACCGACACGCTCACCGCGATCGTGCCATCGGGCACCAACATTTGGACTGGCTCCGTTTTTAATGCGATTACTAACAACTCTTTCACGCTCACCAACCCCGTCGTCGGCGCGAATGAAATCGTGCTTTTCGTCGCGGGTGGCGGTATCAGTGGCACCGAACTGGCCGTCGCTTCGGGCGGGTCGTTTACGGCCAGTGGATCGACCGAGTGGTTGAACGCGGTGCGGGCGCGCGGCCAGGTAGGGGCGTTGGCGTCGAACGGAACCGACGTCTCGCCGTGGGGCGGCTTCATTTCATTCGATTCGAGCGTGTCTTGGAACTTCGGCCCCACACCAACGGGGAATAATCAATACGATTTTACCGGCGTGGCCGAACACGAACTACTTCACGTTCTCGGTTTCGGACTCGGCGACCGTGCCTTCGATCGTTGGATCGTGAATGGTGCATTCGCGGGGCCAAGTGCGGTTTCTGTATACGGGACTGCCGTGCCTTTGAATGCGGAACACGATCACTGGGCACCCGGCACCGCAGTTGGCGGTCAATCGGCCATCATGGTGTCGTCGATCCCGGTCGCCACGGATCGCATCGTCACCGAGTTGGACTACGCCGCCATGCGCGACATCGGCTGGCAAGTAACGAGCATCGTCCCACCAATCGTTCCACCGATCGTGCCGCCAAGTATCCCACCGATCGTACCCCCAGTGGCTCCACCGGGTGCGAAGGTTCGGTTCGTCGTGGGGTCGGGTGTGGGCCGACCGGATTCGGTTTCGACGGTCAGTGCCACGGGTGCGACAATTGCCACGGTCGCGCCGTTCTTCGGTAGCACGAGCGGTGGGGTTCGCGTGGCCTCAGCGGACTTCAACGGCGATGGCGTCAAAGATGTCGTCGTCGGAAGCGGACCGGGAACGCCGACTCGCGTGCGGATCCTCGATGGCAAAACGTTGACGCAGTTATTCAGTGTCGAGCCGTTTGAAACCGCATTCACTGGCGGCGTGTACGTGGCGGCGGGCGACTTGAACGGCGATGGCACGCCCGATTTGGTGGTCGCCCCCGATGAAGGCGGTGGGCCACGAGTGCGGGTGTTCGATGGGAAATCGTTTGAAGTGATCGTAGACTTCTTCGGTATCGACGACCCGAATTTTCGCGGTGGCGCACGCCCTGCAATCGGCGACATCAATGGCGATGGCGTCGGCGATCTCGTCGTGGCCGCTGGGTTCGGTGGCGGGCCGCGCGTCGCAGGCTACAACGGAAAATCGCTGGGTATCGGTGTACCTGTGAAGCTATTCGGAGACTTCTTCGCCTTCGAGCAATCGTTGCGGAATGGAATTTTCGTCGCCATCGGCGATCTCGATGGCGATGGGCGAGGCGAATTAATCGCTGGCGGCGGACCGGGCGGCGGCCCGCGTGTGACGGCATTCCCCGGACGATTATTGTTGGCAAACGCGACGACGCCGAGCGTCAATTTCTTCGCAGGCGACGCCAACTCGCGGGGCGGCGTACGAATCGCAGTTGCAAATCTCGACGACGACAACCGAGCCGATCTCATCGTCGGTTCCGGCGAAGGCGATGGCTCGCGAATCACCGGTTACTTAGGCCGCTCGATCGGTACAGTATCCCCACAATTCGACTTCAACTTTACCCCCGGTTTCAGCGGCGGGGTTTTCGTGGGGTGATTGCGTTCGGCGAACCCAATATTGGGCCTGGTTCCAATTGCGGCGATTTTGGGTAGCAGGGAATGATTCCACCACTTACCCACCCACCCATCCCTGGAATCATTCCCGATTTCGGAATCA
>JAYVQG010000272.1:0-5353 GCA_043757025.1 Limnoglobus sp. | reverse complement strand
GCGATGCTCGGCACGAAACCGCTGACGGTGCCGACGACCAGTTCCGTGCCGCTCGATAAATTGCACACCGGTGGCCGGGCACCGCTCATCAAAGTGACGTTGAAACCGGGCACCGCGGTGGCGCCGAAGTGGCCGTTCCCGCAGTTTGCGAGCGAAGCAGTTGCCCGGACGCTCGCCGAGTTCCCCGACGACCCGCGGGACCGCTTGGCTGCCCTCGTGACGGCGCCGCAGAACGAACGCTTCGCCCAAGTGCTCGCGAACCGCGTTTGGCGTCGGTTGATGGGCCGCGGGCTCGTCGAACCGGTAGACGATTGGGAGAAGGGAACGCCGACGCACCCCGAACTTTTGCGCTGGCTCGGCCGCGAACTCGTCCGCGGCGGCTACGACCTGAAGCACCTGACGCGAACGATCCTGAACTCGCACGCTTACCGACGGGCCACCGACCCGACCCTCAAAGTCCAAGGCGTGCTGTACGCTGCCCCGGCACCGCGTCGGCTGACGGCCGAGCAGATCGTCGATTCCTTATTCCACGCGACTGGGGCTCCGTTCGCCCTCGAAGAAGTGAGCTTGGACATCGACGGCGCTCGCGACCTGGGCAACTCGATCAGCCTCGGCCAACCTCGGCGGGCGTGGATGCTCACGAGCACATCGAACGAACGCGACCGTCCCAGCTTGGCGCTGCCGCGCTTGCAAGCCGTGACGGACGTCCTCACCGCGTTCGGCTGGCGCGGCACCCGCCAGGAACCGACCAGCTACCGCGAAGCCGCCGCGAGCGCGATCCAACCCGCGATCCTCGCCCACGGCACGATGGGCATCTGGCTCACGCGCCTGAGCAACGAGCACGGCACGACCGCACTCGCCGTCGAAGAACGATCGCTCGATGCATTCGTCGACGAACTCTATTTGAAATTGCTCACCCGCAAACCGACGGCCGCGGAACGCGAGTCTACCGCGGAGTATCTGCGCATCGGTTACGACACCCGCGTTCGCACCGCCACGCCTGCACCGCCGAGCAAACGATCGCCCGTTCCGTACGTGACGTGGTCGAACCACCTCGACCCGAACGCGACGCTCGTCCGCCAGAAGCAAGAAACCACTGCACGTGCCGGCGACCTCCCCACGAACCGACTCGACCCCGCTTGGCGAGGTCGCTTGGAAGATGTGCTTTGGTCGATCGTCAACGCGCCGGAGTTCGCGTTCGTGCCGTGAGACCTCCGAAGTGCCGCTCGGCTCGCGGCACCTACATTTTCACCTTCTCCCACGCTTCGCCCGCGGCCTTAGTCCGTTCGGCCGTCAGCACGTGGGAAAACGACCATTCGTGGCCGAACGGATCGACGACTTGGCCGTAGCGGTCGCCCCAAAACATGTCCGTCGGCGGCATCTTCACGGTGCCCCGGCTTGTACCGCTTGGGCTATGGCCGCATCGCAGTCCGGCACGTTCAAGTGCAAGACCACCCCCGTGCCGCCTAACGCTTTCGGGTTCCGCAGCGTTCCGCCGCAATACTCGGGGAATTCGTCGTTCAACATCAAAACCCCGTCGCCGATCTTGAGGCTCGCGTGCATCAAGCGCTTGCCGTCCGGCGCGGGCATCGAGCAACGCTCTCGAAACGAAAGACAACTTCTTGGCGATTGGCACGCTCTGTCCTCCAACGCCGTATCGAGTGGATTCTAACCCCCAGCTAACGCAGCGAAAGCCGGGCTGTCCGACCCGCGTATCGGGACGCTTGCTCCGGCCTCCGCATCAGTCGGGAAATCCGCTCGGCCACGCAAACGTGTCGGCCTTCACCGCAGCATAGTTTGCATCCAATTCCGGTCCTAGCAGTCGGAGAGCAGCGATGCGGCGAATGACCTGTTGGAAGTACTTCACTTCGTCCAATCGCAGCGATCGGCCCAGCAGTGCAGTCTCGCGGTAACTCAGCCACTTCTTCAACACTCGATAGCCGCCGAGCGTGTAGTCCCACACGGCCTTGGGGACGTTTTTCCAATGCGTACGGTCGTTCAAGTAAATATCGAATGTCGTCGCGCCGAGTTGGACAATACCATCGCCCAAGGCCGTGCGCTCCTCGGCTGCGTAAGCGCGCTCGATCGCTTTCCCCGTACTCGGCATGCAGATGCCCGCCTTGCCGGCGATACCCCAGCGGGCGGTGATCGCGAAATCGGCAGTGGATCCTAGCATCCTTCCATCCGTGCTGATGACACGACCAATTTTCATGATGTCAGCACGACGTTTTCCATTCGTTACACCTAGGACGGGAATTTCCGGGTCGAGTAACGCTGCCACTAGTTGACCCAGATCACCGGACACCTTCAGCCGATTGGCATCGCTCGGCAGCGGAACGCGCGGCCAATCTTGCCGCAAGGCATCGGCATTCTCGACGGGATACTGCGGAGCGTGCAGCACCGCCAGCGCGTGGAAGAAGAGCGCAGGTGTTGCTTGAATGTTACCGCGGGCTGTGAGGTACTCGATGGCCGCATCGGTCAAGTTGACGCAATGATCGCCCAACTCGTGGCAGACTCGCCCAGTTTTTTCGCCGAACAGGGAATGACCGTTGGTGTCGTCTTTCAACAGCATTGGGAAGACGTTGGCTCCGCGTTCGATGGTGTGGAGAGAAGCAAGCCGCGCGAGCAACGGCGGCGGATCGAATTCTTTCCGGTTTTGCTGCACGGCACACAGCCACGAATTCCCCGAAAACACGTGGGGAAAGTAATCGGTTCGCTTTTCATCGAGCAATTTCGTCTGCGGTTCCCAGTAGATCCAGCGCGTGTCGAAAGGTCGATATGTGAATGGCACAATGTTGTTGGACAAGAAGCCGCGTTCGAGTAGTACCCTGCGCGTCAGCACCGCGTCGAATCGCGCTGCATCCTCCATCGCTCGCGGCGAAATGCGTCGCATTTCGTCGTTGGAGATCGCCTTGTCGAAGTAGGACTGCATCCGCCCTTCGAGTGCGGCTTTGTCGATGTCCACCACGACGTCGTCGCGGCTGGTTTTTACACCCGTGAAGTAGGTTGGAAATAACTGCGGCAGCAGCGGCCACTTCGTATAACCCGCCGTGGTGGTCATCGGCCGGAACGGCAATCCGAGTTCGCGGATCGGCTTCACTAGCGCATACTTCTTCTTCGACCACTTCGCACCGAAGGCCAATAGCTCTTTCCGCTTGGCGACACCCCAAAAATCGCGATAGTACACTTTCGCGATCGGCTTGCGTTTGGCGATGCGCACCATCGTGGCAATCGCCGTCCCGACTTGAATGCCTTCGCGGTTGCGCTCCGTGCTGAAGGCACTCGGGTCGGGGTCGCCGTCGGGGGTCAGCTTGCCGGTCTTGTACTTGTCGCCGTTCAAACTGTCGATCCAGATCGCGTCGAAACCGTTGAGGTACTTCTCGCGCATCAGTGGAAACGATAGTCCATCGAGCCACGAATAGTTGGAGATAAAGCAGACGACGCCTTCGGTCGTTTCGCTGCCGAGGATGCACCGTTCGGCCATGCGGAAGAATCGAACGTACAAATCGTTCAACCCTTGCCCTTGCGGTTTGAGGTCTTCGGGGTCGCCCATTTTCCAGCGATACGTGTCGGAAAGCGCACGCTCTTCCGCGACGGCGATGCCCGCGAAGCCGTTGTAGGGGGGATTGCCGAGGATCACGAGAATTGGCTTCTTGCGCTTGACTGCTTCTGCCGCTTCGCGTTCCTCGTTGAATTCTTCGAAGATGCTTTTCGTCGCATCGACCTTTGGATCCCAGCCGGTGAGAGAGTTCGTGAGATATATTCCGGCGCGTTCATTGGCTGTATCATCGAACGGCCTACCACTTTCCTGCATCACAATACCGAGTTGCAAGTGTGCAATGACGAACGGCGCGGGTAGCAATTCAAAACCGAAAATGCGGCCGGTTGCTGCTTGCTTTACCTTGGCCGCACGTAGAGAACCATCTCCATTACCACTATAGAATATCGCGATTTGCCGCAACACTTCAACCAGATACGCCCCCGTTCCACAGCACGGATCGAGCACGTATACCGATTCGTCGGCGAGGCCGTCGGGTCGGTCGAGGTCGTCGCGGAGAATCCGATCGACGCGGCCGACCATGTACTGCACGATCTCCGGCGGCGTGTACCAGACGCCGAGTTGCTTGCGCAGTTCGGGGTCGAACTGTTCGAGGAACGGCTCGTAGAAATACTGCACCGCTTCGGTGTCGTGGAACCGCGAGAAGAACGCGGCCCGATCGACGCGGTTCAACACGTCGCCCGCCCAGTTCAGCACCTCTTCGAGCTTCCACTCGACCAGTTTGCCCGGCTCGGCGAGTTCGTGGAACAGCTTCCGCAACACCGGCACGCGCAGATACTTTGCGGCTTTCTCCCAGTCGAAGCGATCGCTCGGCGTCGGGTGACTGCGATGCCAAAGTACCCACGCGGAGAAGACGCCGTAGAAGAGCGTTTGCACCAGCGTGCTGCGGAAGAAGCGACGGCCTTCTTCCTCCTTGGCGGTCTCGAACGAGAGGCCGAGCGCCTGTTCGAGCGCACGCTGCACGTTCAGAAGCGCAGGCACATTCCCCGCACGTTCCATTCGCGACTTCGCATCGCGGGCATAACTGGCGAGGAACCACGCGACATCTTTCGGCTCCGAAATCGGGGCCGGACGCAGCAGGCATCGCTTCAGGAAATCGAGGAACGGCGCTTCGAGCGTAGCGACCAGCACGACCGCATCGGCGGTCCAAAACGCACGCTCCGAATCGACCAGAACGAAGTGTTCGTAGCGAACCCGCTGCCCCGCATCGTCGCGGCCGAGCAACACGAACTCGCGATAATTCGTGACGAGCACTTGCGAATACTGATTCCAATACCGCGACACTTGCGGCGAATCGGCAATCGCCAGGAGGTCGTCTTTCGGCGTCTTGCACTCGATGACGCCGCGCGACGGCAACTGCCCCACCGGGGCTTCGACATCGTCTTTGTCGAACTGATCCGGCGTGAACAACCCGCCATCGGGCATGTTCCCATCCCGATTCTTCAGGCTCATGAACGCCCGCACACCCGGCCGAACGGTCGCGCCGACCGTCGTCAGCAGTTGTTCCAACGGCCCGTACAGGCTCGTTTCCGGCGTGACGGCTCCCGTCGAACGGCGTGCCCGACATTCCGAAAGGTAGATCGCCAACGGCTGATTGCTCATGCTCGTATCGTACGGCACGACAGCCCCACCACCCACACGAACGCCATAAGTCAAAAAATCGGAGACGATCCGACGTAAGTCGGAATTGACGATGTGTCTCGAAGTGTCGTGAAAGTGTCTCCAAGTGTCGTGAGAATGTCGCGAAGTGTCGTGAGAATGTCGTGGTCGGTCGATTTTGTGTCGTGGTCGGTC
>JAYVQG010000271.1:0-5368 GCA_043757025.1 Limnoglobus sp. | reverse complement strand
GCCTTCGGGCGGGTCGGGCAATATTTCCTTGTCGAGCCACACAGTGGTGTCGAAATCGAACTGCACGGCCCACTGCGGAAGGAACAGTTGCATGAACTGCGGGAAGAATTCGCGGATCATCGACTTGAATCGTTGGTCGTGGTCCATGAGCTTGCCCGATGTGTAGGAAGGATCGTCTGCGAATTATCACCGATCAAAACGGGCTTGTCAATCGGCTCTGGATGAACGCAGTGGCAAGGGATAGGATTCGACGCTAACTTACTCTTCACGTGGGCTTACTTGCGTCGCGCAGTTCGCTTATAATGCGATTACCTGCCTTTACTCGCTTTTCGTTCCCGAACGAGACCCACCATGAAGCGTCCGTGTTATTGCATATTGTGCGCGCTCGCTGCGGCGGCGCTGGCTGCGCTTCTATTTGCGGCAGGGCCATCGGCATCGGCGCAACCGCCGGCGACCAAGCCGATCAGCTTCATTAACGACGTCGCACCGATCCTCAAAGAAAACTGCTTCGCTTGCCACGATATGAAGAAACGCTCCGGCAAATACGACATGACCACGTTCGAGAAAATCATGGCCGGTGGCTCTAGCGGCGAACAAATCACCATCGGCAAGCACGATGACAGCGAATTTTACACGCTAATGGTTACGAAGGAAGAACGCCGGATGCCACCGCGCGACAAGGGCGAAGCGGTGCCGAAGGCGAAGGCGGACATCATCGCACGCTGGATTCAGGAAGGCGCGAAGCTCGATGCCGGGCTGGCCCCGAAGGCCGACCTCGTGAAGGAACTCCGCGTGCGTTGGGCACCGCCCGTCCCCGCCGAAAAATACCTGTTCCCGACAATCGTCAACGCACTGGCGTTTACCCCTGATGGCAAGCAACTCGTCGTCGGCGGGCACCACGAACTGACGGTGTGGGACATCGCCGCCGCGAAGCTAGTGAAGCGGGTTCGCACCCGTGCGGAACGCGCGTATGCGATGGCGTTCCTGCCCGATGGCAAACTTGCGGTGGCCGGCGGACGGCCTGGCCAAGAGGGCGACGTTCGCATCTTCGACCTCGCCGCGAAGCCGAAGGAAATGCAGAACGGCGTCGCCATTCTCGACGGCGTCAACGACCCGCTGACGATGGTCAAGCAACTCCTCGATGCCGACGATTCGGTGCTCTGCCTAGCCGTGTCGGCCGATGGCAAACGGCTCGTCTCCGGCGGTTGCGACCGCACGGTGCGGGTGTGGGATTTAACCGGCGGCGTGGCGGTGGCGAAGCTCGAACAGACGGTGGAAAACCACGCCGACTGGGTTCTCGGCGTCGCGCTGTCTGCGGATGGCAAGTATCTGCTCACCGCCGGCCGCGATAAGACCGCGAAGGTGTGGGATCTCAAAGCGAAGGAATCGGTACTGACGTTCCCCGAACATCAGAACATCGTGTACGGCGTCGCGATGAAGGCCGATGGCACCGTCGGTTTTTCAGTCGGTGCGGATAAACAACTACGGAACTGGAAGCCGACGGGCGAAGGCAAGCAGATCAAAGCGGGCGGCGGCCACGCCGACGATGTATTCAAGATCGTCGCGCACCCGAAAGAGCCGATCTTGCTGACGGCCTCCGCCGACAAGTCAATTCGCTCCTGGAACATGGAAACCCTCGCGAACGTGAAAACCTTCCAAGGGCTGACCGACTTCGTGTACGCAGTGGCGATCAGCCCCGATGGCAAACAGGTCGCCGGTGGCGCATACGATGGCGAAGTCCGCGTCTGGAAAACGGACGATGCCACGCTTGTCAAGGCATTCAACGCGTCACCAGGGTACGTAGCGAAAGTCGCAGCCACGCCGAAGAAGTGATCGGACCAGTTGGCTAATCAATCGAAATGACTTCGCCGCCGGCACGAGTTGCGAGTGCCGGCAGAATGGCATTCGCAGAATAGCTCAGGAACCGGACCGATCCATCGCAGAATGCGAAGTGTGCACCGCCGGAGTGCAGGCTCCAATATTGAAAAACGGCGCACGGCTCCTCGACACGATGCCCAGTGTAAGGGAATGGTCCTGTGCCGCAGTCCCGGTATTGGGAACCGGAGACGAGATTGCGATCGTTCACGCCGATAACGGAATCCAGCGAACCGAAGCCGTCCTGGCCGACGCCGGCATACAACCAGCCGTAATGCAAGTCCGCACTCGGAGGTCGTTCGCCGATCAGAATTGTCGAAGATGTACCGTCGGAAATCCATTCGAGCCGGGTTGTGGAATTGACGTACATCACACCGTCGCGCTGGGCCGACAGGCTTCCCGCGTTGGCGAGATATGAAGAGACGGAGACGTGTCGGACGACACCGACGACGTTGACGGTCCAAGCCGTTTGCGCGCGCCAATCGGAAGGGCAAGCAAACGTCGGCAGCAATCGATCGCGGCCCGAATGGACCGGCTTGCCCCAGAACGGATCGCGGGCGAGTTTGTAGTCCGCCAACGCGGCCTGCCATGCGGCATCCTGTTCGAGGTGGGGCGTGAGGAGTATCTGCCACTGAAGATACGGCGTACTCGTCCGGATGCCCGCTTGAAACGCGGGCGGCAGGTGGCCTGCGGTATCGTGGTAGTTGTGCGAGGCCAGCGCAATCTGTTTGAGATTGTTCCGACATTGAGAAGCAGCAGCGGCGGCACGAACCTTTTGCACTGCGGGCAACAGCAACCCGATCAAGATCGCGATAATGGCAATCACAACTAGGAGTTCGATGAGCGTGTAGGCAGTTCGGCGTCGCATAATCGCTCCCTATTTCCGGCGTGCGTAGTATGCCAAAGTACCCGCGAGGGCCACAAATAAGAACGCGCCGACAAAATAGACCCATCGACTCACGCCCGACTGCGGTCGATCCGGGATAGCCGATCCGAGGTTCAGTTCCTTGTCCCGGAATTCCAGAGCATCCACCGCATGCATCTCTAATGTGTATTTTCGATCCAGCTTTCCATTCCGCCAAATCGGGTAGTCGTTGTTTCGTTTGATCTCCGGGAATGCAATCGCTTGCCCATCGTCAAGCTTTAACCCCGCCAACTGAAAGATTTCATCGGGAATCGGCTCGCCGAACTGAACGGATTCGACGGTAATCATCTCGTCGATAATTGGCTTGCTGCGCTGCGTTCGCACATGATGAACGGTTTTCGGATACCATGCATCAAATTTTTCCAGCTTTTGATAGGTGATGTCCGTCGTTTGAACCAAAGCCCCATCGTCGACGAATCGAATGGGATTCATACCAATGTCGCGACCGAACCAACATTTCAACGATCCCAGTGGATTTCCTTCTCGCGAGTTACGAATGGGAACTGTGATCAATACGCTTGGCAACCCGTTGAGATCGACCGCTTCAATGGTATGTTCGGGCACCTTTGCCAGAAGGTCCATTCTCTGCGTGAGTGGGTGTTTGTTGTAGGCGTACAAATCGTTGGGAAGTATGCCGAGGCCGCGCCAGTCGATCCGCCAGCCATCGACTTTGTCGAAATCGGGGCCCAGTTTTTGAAATTCGACGAGTGCGAGCGAACCCTTGCGGCCCGAGAAAGTCCTAATGGCGTAGCCGGGCCGTTCGCAATTCCGACAAGTGATGGAGCGGCGTAGTTCGTTTTCTTTGTCCTTCGTACTCGAACTCTTGAACTGATCGGTGCGAAGCAAGTTCCCACGCGACCAAACGGACACTTGCGAGACGTCGATGTTGTCCGGAACACCCGGATTGCTCAGCGTTGTTTTGAGCGATAGAACCAGACTGTATTCGTTGGGTAGCGATTTGCGACAACCCGTTACCTGTGCCAACACGTCTTCTTTTTTGAGGTCATTTTCGGCACCGACGGCGTACCGTGCGAATGAAAACGCCACCGAGCAAATCAACATCCGCTGTACGATGATTAGAAGTAACATTCGATATGCCCTACATACGTGAGAATGATAAAACATATCGAATAGTCGGTTTACAGATAACAAACACAACAAGCGATTACGTTAAATCAAGACACTGGAGCACGCAACAGTTGTCTTGGTGGGGCTAGAGATTGGCATTGGTGTCCCCGGAGTGCATACAGGCGGATCTTGAACCATCCAGGTAATTATATACCCGCCACCAATGCCAGGCGTTGGAAGTCCCGACAATCGTAGCGGCGGCAACACCATTGTGCAATTTGCAATCGTCGTGCATATTGCAGTGTTCCCCGAGTCCACGCAGCGTGTGCCGAGCAGGGGCGGAGCCGGATTGTCACCATTCGACTTGCATCCGAAGTAGTCCGTCGCCACGCTGATCGTTTGGGTCAGAGCCTTGCAGCTATCTACACCACCGCTCGTTTCCGTTTCACAGACATATGATAAGTTACCATTGCACTTCCTTTTCTCCGCCACTGTTGCCCCTGCCGGGTCGCATGATTCTGTTGCTCGTCCCGTGTAGCTCAGGCAGCCCACCAGTAGCCCGAACACGACCATTTTCAGAAATACTCGCATCACTTCGCTCCTCGAGAGGTTTCGGACACACGGACCCAGACTTTGACTTCCGGCTCATCGGGTTGATCGGTCAGGGCGGTTAGCCATAACTGGCCCGATTCCCAACCCGATATGCCGGGGTCAAAAACAACGCGCACGCTTCGTTCACCGGGCAACACCTTCGCGGTGATGCTCCCGTGGTTGGTCCCAATGTTGGTAATCCGAAAAACTCGCCCGATTTTGGAGTGGAAATTTACCGTTCCTTCGCGGTTTGTCGTCGTCAGTTCGAGAACGTCTTCGACCGGATCGACCGCACCATGAACCGTAGCCGTCACGCGAGCTTGAAGCTGACCCGATATTCCATTTGGCCCTGTGAAAGGAAAATTCGCCGACTCGACGGATCGACCACGCTTTCCACGGAGTGCCCAAGTCAGTGAGAGTTCCGTCGAAGTTCCTGGCGGTATGGTTTCCGATGCGAATTTCGCTTCGGAACACGAACAGCCTTTGCTGATCGCACCGAGCGTTACCACTTCAGAGTGACTGTTACTGATTTGAAACGTCGCCGTCACGATTCGATCTCGACCCAACTCACCAAACTCTTGAGCATCCGGGGTAATCGATACACGCGGCACAAGTGCTACAGTCGGGGGGGGGGGGCATTTTTGGTGCCCAAATAAATGAAATACCCTGCTCCACAGAGGAAAGTTACGCTCAGAAATGAGAAAGCGAATTTCATCGGTTTGAATCCGCAAGAACGAGATAAAACGTGTACTGATTGCTAAAAGTTTACTCAAATCGGATACGGTGTCAAGAGTTATTACGAAAAATTAGGGCCTGGTTCCAATTGCGGCGATTTTGGGTAGCAGGGAATGATTCCACCACTTACCCACCCACCCATCCCTGGAATCATTCCCGATTTCGGAATCAACC
>JAYVQG010000270.1:0-5377 GCA_043757025.1 Limnoglobus sp. | reverse complement strand
GATGGCCATGTGAAGTACTCCAGGGGTGTCAAGGCTCATTCTATCCCGCAAATGCCGCAGAGGAGTCCAACGTGCGGATCATACGGACCGAGGTAATACTAAACGAGCATCGCACGATACGCTGGGTATAAGATAGGAAAGTTCCTGTCACTGTGGGGCGGGGGCCTCCCCTGCACGGCGGGGAACCAGGCGCTGTAGCAGACCGGCGGGGCACGACGGGGTTTTACTCGTGAAGTTCAGTTCGCCCCGCCGCTGCTGAGCTGGGTCGTTCGGCGGCAGAACAGGGAGGTGGTTCGATATCATATATGATACCATCGTAAAATTCGCTTCGGAACTCGGCATCTCGTTCGATGACGAGATACTCTTCGGTCGTCAGTTTGCGTTTGGGTACGGCTGTCATGGGGTGTCTCCGCGCGGCGGCGCGACCTCGGGAAACGTGATGTTGCGATAGACTTTTGCGAGAGGAATTTCGATCGGAAGCGACGTGAGAGAAAATGTCTCCTCGATACCGTGGAACACTTTTAGCGACCACGTCCCATCGGCTTGTCGGACGAGCCGGTGAATCTGCGGTTCGTGCTGAGAGACGAGAATGTATTCCTGCAACGACTCGATTTGACCGTAGTGCCGAAGCTTGACGTCACGATCGTATCGCTCCGTCGATGGGGACAACACCTCAAAAATGATACGCGGATTGACGATCGTGTTCGCGTCGTTCCTTGAACGCTCGATGGGATCGCAAACGACGACGATATCGGGGTACGTGTACAGACCCGTCCGGTTGATGAGTACCCGTTGATCGCTCGATAAGCATTCACATGGTCCGTCTACGAGACGATTCCCTAGTTCGCGAGCCAGATTTTCTTTGACTCGATTATGTTCGATACTGGCACCGGCCATCGAGTACATGACGCCATCGTAAAAATCGCTTTTGAACTCGGCATCTCGCTCGATGACGAGATACTCTTCGGCCGTCAGTTTGCGTTTGGGTAAGGCCGTCATGGGTGTCTCTGTGGGGCACGTTTTTTACGTGCCGCGTTCGATAATGGCACGTAAAAAACGTGCCCCACGTCAACTGCTGACTTCAATAGTGGGCACGTTCGAAACGTGCCCCCCTGTGCATTCGACTTACTTCCCGGCCTTCGCGGTCTGGTAGAGTTCGTCGACTTTCTTCCAGTTTACCACGTTCCACCACGCATCCACGTAGCCCGCTCGCAGATTCTGGTACTTCAGGTAATACGCATGTTCCCAGATGTCGCAGCCGAGGAGTGGCACGTGGCCGTCCATCAGTGGGCTGTCCTGGTTCGGCTTCTTGATCGCCTTGATCGCGCTCGCGGTCGGATCCCAGACGAGCCAACTCCAACCGCTGCCGAACTGCGTGAGTGCGTTCTGCTTGACGGTGTCCTTGAACTTCGTGAAGTCGCCGAACGTGGCCGCGATGGCATCGCCGATCGCGCCAGTCGGTTCGCCGCCCGCGTTCGGGGCCATGATTTCCCAGAACAACGAGTGATTGTGGTGTCCGCCACCGTTGTTGATGACCGCCGGGCGGATCGCCTCGGGGACGCTCTTGATGTTCCGCAACAGGCTGACGATATCGTGCGCGGCCAGTTCGGCGTGATCCTTCAACGCGTTGTTGAGGTTATCGACGTAAGCCTTGTGGTGCTTCTGGCTGTGAATTTCCATCGTTTTCGCATCGATGTGGGGTTCCAGCGCATCGAATGCGTACGGCAACGCGGGTAGCGTATGTGCCATTGTGAGAATCTCCTGAAGAGTGTGGGAATGCCTCGACCACAGTCATTCTAGGAGCGACGCACGCGATGCCACGATTGGAAATGGCGAAGGGTTGCAAAAACCAGTTATTTCTCCGGCACCGCGAGTTCGTCGATGACCACTTCGACGCCGGCGGTGCCGTTGGCGATTTCGACCGCCCGCCGCTTCTGGGCGGCATCGCGGACGATGCCTTTCAGTTTCACTTCGCCTATCGTTGGCATCGCGACCGCAACGATGTCGGCACCCGCCATCGCTTTCTCGGTCTGAATTCGCACGCGGACTCGTTCTTCGATCGGCAACGCATCTCCGGCGCGAAATGCAGCCAACGGACCCGACGCAATGCGGGCTTCGGGTAATGCGGATTCGATCTTTCCTGCCGCTTTCTTGCCGATTCGGATCATCGCCTCGACGTCCGAAGGCTTACTCGTGAGAAGCGTCCCCGTGAGTAAACTCACGAAAGTCGCCACAATGAACGCACGTTTCCAAGTCATGATCGCCACCTCGAAGGGAATGGCGAAGTGTGTCTCCATTTTGGCGATAGGGCAAGTCGTGCGGGCGGTTTTCGTTGCAAATGAACGGAATGCGGGCAGTCTCGGATGATATGTGGAGGATATTACGACACATTTCGACAACGGAAACGTTCAACCGAGACCGCCCCACAACGAATGATTGTGGAGCGGTCTTGTTTTAATGTTTATAATGCTGATAAAGATAGAGTGTACTTGAGAGTGTGCAGAGGGCACGGTGCCGATGACTGTCGCGAGAATGTCCGACGAAACGATTGCGGAGGCGGCCCGCGAACTGGCGGTGGCGTCGCCGCAAGCCATTCTGCGGTGGGCGGTTAAGGAATTTCACCCGCGGCTCTTGATGGCCACGGCGTTCGGTGCCGAGGGCTGTTGCATCATGCACATGCTCGCCGAGATCGAGCCGTCGGTGACGATGATTAATCTCGAAACGGGCTATCAGTTCGCCGAAACGCTCGAGCTTCGCGAACGGATAAAGGCCCGCTACGGCATCGAAGTCGTCTACATTCTCCCCAAAACGACGGTGGCCGATTACGAAGCCGAACATGGCGGGCCGCTGTACACGCTTCGCCCCGATCAGTGCTGCTTCGACCGCAAAGTGAAGCCACTCCGCGACGCGATGGCGCACTACGACCCGGCGGCCTGGATTTCGGCGATTCGCAAGGATCAAACGAGCGATCGTGGCAAAGCCGACGTCGTACAGTGGGACGCGAAGTTCCAAGTCGTGAAGGTGAACCCGCTGCTCAACTGGACGAAGAAGGAAGTCTGGGGATTCATCCACAAGAACGACGTGCCGTACAACCCGCTGCACGACAAGGACTACCCGAGTATCGGTTGCTGGCCGTGTACGCGTGCGATCCACGCGGGTGAGGACGATCGCTCGGGTCGATGGGCGGGGAACGTCAAGAAAGAGTGCGGCCTTCACGTGATCGAAGTCAAAGACGGGGCAGGAATTTAGTTCGGAACTGCTAAAGGGAGCGTGTGGATGTTGTTCTCCGCGAAAGACGAATATGCGTGCCTCGCCATGCTGGAACTGGCAGTTCGCCACGGAGATCCGCACCCCGTCCGATTGGTCGACATCGCCGAGAAACAAGGCATCCCGCAGCGATTTCTGGTACTGATTTTGCTTCAATTAAAGGGCGCGGGACTGATTTACAGTACTCGCGGCGCAGCGGGAGGCTATCAACTCGCCCGTTCGCCGGACGATATAACCCTCGCGGATATCATCGACACGATCGACCGCACCGAAGCGACGCAGAAAGGCACGAATCGGCCCATCAACCGCAACGGCGGCGATGCGTCGAGCCTGACGACCACGCTTCGCGGAGTCTGGGAAAAGGTCGCGAAAGCCCAACAAGAGATTCTCGAACGAACGTCCCTGAGCATGCTCGTCGAAGCGGGCCAGGGCTTGCAGTACGTGATTTGAAGCCATCGAATGTCGAATGGATTACAGAGATCGAAACCTTTAGGAGCGACGAATGCCTGACCTGATTGCCCCGCATGGGGGAGTGCTGATTAACCGAACGGTAGCGGACAACGATGCCGCCGAGTTTCGCAACAAGATGCCGTGTACCGCGGCGATTCCCGTCAGCGATGCGGACCTGTCGACGCTGTACCGGATCTCGGACGGCGGGCTGTCGCCGCTGATCGGGCCGATGGTGAAGGCCGAGTACAATCGCGTTCTCGAAGAAGAAGTCGTCGAGCGCAACGGCAAGAAGTACGCCTGGACGATCCCACTCGCGTTCCCCGTCGAGGAAAGCCTCGCGAAGACGTTGACTACGGGTAGTACCTACCCGCTGAAGAACGAGCAAGGCAACGTAGTCGCCACGCTGCTCGTTCGAGATGTGTACGAGTGGGACAAGGTCAAATACAACTCGTCGGTGTATGCGACGACGCGGATCGACCACCCCGGTGCGCGGATCGCGAACAGCGACCCACGCACGTACCTCGTGGGCGGCGAAGTGACGGTGCTGCGTCAGCCGAAGAACCCGAACTTCGGCGACCTCGTGTTGTCGCCGCGCGAAACCCGCGATCTGTTCGCGGCGAAGGGTTTCCAGCGCGTCGTCGGTTTCCAGACGCGCAACGCCCTGCACCGCGCGCACGAATACGCACTGATCGTCGGATTGGAGCGCCTGACCCGCGAAGGCCACTTCACCGGTGCCGTGCTGAACCCGCTGGTCGGCGAAACGAAAGCCGACGATGTCGATGCCGCAACGCGGATGAAGACGTACCGTGCGCTGATCGACAATAAAGTACTCGGCGAAGGCGACATCGACGAGGAACTGTGGAAGAGCACGGGCCGCCCGTTCAGCGATCATATGATGCTGTTGGGCCTCGATATTAAGATGTTTTACGCCGGGCCGAAGGAAGCGGTGATGCACGCGATCTACCGTCAGAACTTCGGCTTCACGGACATCATCATCGGTCGCAAACACGCCGACGCCCCGTACGACGACAAGGGCGAAATCTGGGACGGCCTCGCCGCACATCGCAAGTTCGACGACCTCAAAGGCGAACTGCTTATCCAGCCCGTGAAGGTCGGCTTCGCAGCTTACTACGCCGAATGGAACCGCGTCGGCCTCGTCGAAAATGCCAATAAAGAGTGGAAGCAAGTCAGCATTAGCGGGACCGATCTGCGTGCCCAACTCGGCCGCGGCGAACTCCCCGACCCCCGCATCATGCGACCCGAAACCGCAAAAGTGCTGATCGAGAAGTATCAACAGAAGGCGTAAGCCGAAACGAGTACAGTCGGGGTTCAATGTTGAACCCCGACTGGATGCGGAACGAGAATCCGATTCCAACGCGACACATTTCTGTTGAACACATGTATACACTACCAAATACTCTCGAACTACCCGACCGACTCTCGATTGTCGGGATTGTAGATGGAACACCATCTGCGGGACTGTTGATACTACTCACAGTAAAAATGTTGCGTAAAAATCATTACACTATTCTGCTCGGTCCAACATTGATCGAAGGTGTGATTATTACCTCGGCTTGAAATACCGACACTCTACAAGCTGGAAACACACACACAAACGCCTCGTTTTCAAGACTTTCGTCAATGAGCATCATACGAGCCG
>JAYVQG010000269.1:0-5472 GCA_043757025.1 Limnoglobus sp. | reverse complement strand
TGCCGACGGGCTGATGAATCTGCTCCCGCTTCCGGAGTCGATTCGCACTCGTGCCACGCCGATTGTCATGACGCCGCACCCCGGCGAATTCGCACGTTTAACGGGTCGAACCGCGAGCGAGATATCCGCCAACCGTGCGGCACTTGCGGTCGAATTTGCCACGCAGCATCGCGTGGTGCTTCTCTTGAAAGGCCACCACACCATCGTTACCGATGGTACGCAGCATTACACGAACGAAACGGGTAATCCCGGCATGGCCACTGGCGGCACGGGCGATGTTTTGACTGGCGTGATTGCGGCACTCATCGGCCAGGGTTTCTCGCCATTCGACGCTGCCGTACTCGGGGCACACGTTCACGGGCGTGCGGGCGATTTCGCAGCGGAAGTCCTTGGGATGGTTTCGCTCATCGCCAGCGATCTGCTCGATTATCTGCCGAAAGCGATTCGCGAACGACAAATCTCGCTCTCATAATCGACGTAAGTCACAATTGCGGAGGCTCAAAAACCGTTTTTTGGGGTGTTTTTTCGGTTTTCGAGGCCCAAAAAGTCGCGTTTTCGATCGCAAATTTCCGATCTGTTTGCCGCAAATCGAACTTTTGTCGCGGGTTATGTCGATTGCGCTCGATTCGAGTATCGGCGCAAGTGGCGACATTTCCACGACACTTGGAGACACTTTCACGACATCACGCGACATTCTCACGACACTTGGAGACATTCTCACGACACTTGGAGACACTTCTGCGCACGATACAAAAGTCGACTTACGTCGGATCGTCTGCGACTTTTTGACTTGTGGCATTCGTGTGGGTGGCCGAAGCCAACCCAATTCGTGTAGCATGTTAATTTTTCATCACGCGAGCCGCGTGCTCTACATTCGGCTCGGGTTCTCGCTTACTTCCCTTTCAAGTCGGGTGCGCCCACGATCGTGAAGTAGAAGCCGTGCGGGTTGTTGCCGTTGGCGATCTTTAACAGGATCTCGTTCTTGCCCTTTTGCAGTTTCACCTTCACGGTGTTTTGCTCGGGTGAGGCGGCACGGGTTTCCTTGTGCGTGAAGATTTCCTTGCCGTTCACGTACAGCGTTGCGCCGTCGTCGGTGCCGAGCAACACGGTGGCGTCGGCGGCGTCGGGCGATTCGATTGCTTTGTACGCGAACGAAACCGAGTTGTTCGCCTTGTCGCCGTGGAGTTTTGCGAGGTCGGTGTAGCCACCCGATTCGGGGCGAACGAGCGACCACGACTTGCCGTCGATCTTGGCGGCCAAGTCGAAGGCGCGCTCGGGACCGTACGTTTTGTCGAGGCCATCGTTGCCGCCCGGCGATGCGAACGGCCCCATGACCATCCACGAATCGGGCGTGAACGACGGCGTTTGCAGTTGCGTTAAATACTCGACGACATCGACGAGTTCGTCTTCGGTGAGTGTGGCCACGAGGCCTTCGGGCATGATCGACTGCAACGATTTCTTGCGCTCGGTGCCCTTGACTGGGAACTGGTAATCCTTGCCGTTTGCGTCGCGGACCGTCAGTGTCGTTTCGGTTTCACCGACGAGCAGCCCCGTGATCGACTGGCCATCTTCGCTATCGAGCTTCCAACTGACGAACTGATCGGCGATTGCCTTCGATGGATACAAGATGCTCTCGAAGAGGTTTTCCTTGCTGCCCTTTTTGCCGATCATCGACAGGTCGGGGCCGATCTGGCCCCCCTGCCCGCGGACCATGTGGCACTTCATGCACTGGACTTCGCTCGTCAGGCTCTTGGCCATGATCGCCTTGCCGTTGTCCGCGTTGCCGGTGCGTTTCGCGAGTTCCGCCAGCGGTGGCAACTTCTTCGGGTCGAGCTTGCCGGGCGCGGGGAACAGTTGCATCGCCTTGCTGCGTTCGCCCGCAAACGGGCTGTTCCGCAGCAGTCGCCCCGTGTCGGCGACGAGATCTTTCGGCAGCGCGTTCTTCTCGCCTTGCATCAACAACCAGCCCGTGCCGCTGCGCGAACCGGCGAGGGTTTGCACCGCCGCGAGTTTTAGCGTGCGGGTGGCCGTCGGCGAATTCACCGCTTTTTGCACGTATTCCAGCGCTTTTTCACCCGCCGCCGAGGCCTTGCCACCGGCGGGCAGTTGTTCGCCCAACGCTTGCACGCAAACGAGCGATAGCGGGTTTTCCGGGTGGCCGATGGCGAAGATCGCCTCGACCGCCTTGATGTCCTTGAGCTTGCCGAGCGTGCGAATCGCATCGCTGCGGACTTCCACTGACATCATCGTGTCACTGGCAATGCGAACGACGTCCGGCAGTGCCGAAACGAAGTTCGCCGCCGAGACGAGTTGCAGCCCGGTGCGGGTCATCTTGTTGTCGGCCAACAGCACTTCGATACTCTCCTTGAGTTCGTCGCTCTTGGCGATCGCGCTCCACTTCGTCGGCAGGAACAACCGCAGGTTCTCGATCGCCTTCGCCTTCACCTCGGCGGGGTGGTCGCCCTTCAGCAAGTTCAGCATCGTCTTCCCGGCGGCAGCATCGTCGCTCGATGCGAGAATGTCGACGATCCGCGCCTTCTGCATTGCGGTGATCTTGCTGTCGCTCATCAGTTTTTCGAGCTTCGGCAACATGCTCTTCGGCCGCAGTTCCCAGACGAGGTCCGCCACCTTGTCGTTCCATTCGGGGAAATGCTTTTCAAAGTCCGCAAGGATCGCGTCGCGCCGAACGGGGTCAGTGCCGCAGGCAATGTTGAGCGCGGCACGGTAGAAGATGTCTTGGCCGTCGTAGAGCTTGGCGGCATCCCAGAAAAACGCAGTCATTACAGTCGGGCTGATGTTGCGCGACACGACCAGTGCCTCGCGAGATAGTGCCGGCGAGTTTTGTTTGGCGATCAATTCGAAGATCCTGGGGTAGATCTCAGAAGGATTTCCTCCAGTCAATTTCGACAGCTCCAGCATTGATGCCAGGAAGTGAATTGTTGCACACCGCGATAGCAAGTGGTCGCCACGGATTCTCGCGCCGAGTTTACGGCCGATAGGCTCGGTGATTGCATACGCCGCTTGTGCCGCTTTCGGATCCGCTTTTTCTTTCCCGATTTTTGGCGATAATTTACTCAGAGTCGCCGCGAAAAACTCACCCGCACGATTCAACAATAGTGGCTCGTCATCAAAGGTTAGCTCTTGGAAAACCCGGAACTCCGCTAATGTTTCCAGGCTTTCGATATGTGCCATCAAGGCACTTCGCGTGGCGATGTTGGGATTTTTGAGAGCCTCAATTCGGCCCTCTTTCGTGTCCAGCTTCACCTCCGGCACTTTGTAGCCCTTGTGGCCCTTCGGCGTCAGCCGGTAGATTCGCCCTCTCGTCCAGTCGCCCATGCCGTGGCCACCGACGCCGGGGTCGTACCAGTCGGCGACGAACACGCTGCCATCGGGGGCGACGCACGCATCGCTCGGGCGGAACCACGTGTCGCTGCTCGTCAGCATGTTGGTCTTTTCGAGTTCGTACCCTGCACCCTTCGGCTTGCGTTTGAAGTAGCGGACTTCGCGCGGGCCGGCGTCGCAATGAATGAGGTCGCCCTGATACTGTTTCGGCAGCAGGTTGCCTTCGTAGAAGCAGATGCCGGTGGGCGAGCCGAAGCCGGTGCGGAGCGTCTTGTGGACGATGCCGGGTTGCTCTTCGTGCCAGTGGCTTTGGCCGGGGCCGCGTGGGCCGTAACCGTAGTTGCCGCCCGGCATCACGTGGCAAATTCGCGTCTGCTGGTTGCCGTCGTCGTCGTTGTCGCTCAGCCAGATTTCGCCGAAACTATCGACGCAGGCTTCGTAGTTGTTGCGGAAGTTGTGCGCGATCAGTTCGAGGTTGTTGCCGTCCATATCGCAGCGCCACACGGTGCCCTTTTGCACGTCGGTGGCATTGCTGGTGTAAGCCTTGCCTTTGCCATCCTTGCTCTTGAGATCCTTCACGCCCGCATCGCCGACGGTGAAGTACAACTTGCCATCCGGGCCGACGGTGAGGCCGTGAACGCCGTGATCGTGATCGTAGCCGCCGAACCCGGACAGCCACTTCGTTGGCGGGCCGTCGGCTTTGCCGTCGCCGTCCCTGTCCCAGAATTCGAGGATGTCCGGCGACTGCGCCACCAGTACGCGCAACGCTTTCGAGTTCGCTTGCGGTAACACCAACACGCTGAGCGGCGCGTACAGTTCCGGCCCTTGATAGAACGTCATCGCGTCGTCGGCTTTGCCGTCGCCGTCTTTGTCGGTGAGGATTTGAATGCGGTCGCCCGCTTCGCGCAGAATTGGCCGATTGAAGTTCTTGCGGCGATAGTTCACCGCCTCCGCCACCCAGACTCGCCCGAGGTGATCGACGTCGATCGCGGTCGGGTTAATTACCATCGGTTCCGAAGCGAACAACTCGACCTGCAAGCCGTCGCCCGCCTTCATGCTGGCGAGCGCCTTATCGGGCGCAAGTTGGGCCGAAGCGCTCGTAGATGCGAGCAGAACCGCAAGTAGTGCGGCAGACCATCGAGGAATCATGAGGAGAGACTCCGAAAGAAATTCGTCCCGCGGGTATTTGTAGCGGAAGTCGTGAGACTTCTGACGCGGTGACTTCTCGCTTCCCGAAGTCTTACGACTTCGACTACGTGAGACTGTGTATTTGTAGCGGAAGTCGTGAGACTTCTGACACGGTGACTTCTCGCTTCCCGAACACGTGCATCAAAACAACTCGTCGATTCGCTTGCCGCTCGGCAGGATCGGCACGGGGCGACCGGTCGTGTTGTTGAAATTGATCGACGTATCGACGCCGAGGTGGTGGTAAACGGTTTCGAGCACGTCTTGCGGCGACTTCGGGTTGGCCTTCGGGAACGCGCCTTTCGCATCCGACGAGCCGACGACGCGACCGCCTTTGACGCCGCCCCCGGCGATGGCCGCGCTGAACACGTTCGGGTAATGGTCGCGCCCCGCATCGTTGTTCACCTTCGGCGTTCGCCCGAACTCGCCCCACGCCAGCACGAGCGTCGAATCCAGTAACCCGCGCGATTCTAAATCTTCGATGAGCGCCGTATACGCACGATCCCAGCGCGGCAGAAACCCTTGCCGCAAAGACTCGAAACCCTTCACGTGCGTGTCCCACCAGCGCAGATCCACGGTGACGAGCCGCACGCCCGCTTCGACCAAACGCCGCGCGAGTAACATCCGCTGGCTCCACGACGGACAGCCGCAACGGTTCGATGCCTTCGGATCGAACGCCGGCGCGAAGCCGTAGCGTTCGCGGAGTTTCATCGGCTCCTTATCGAGGTCGAACGCATCGCGCGCATCGGGCGACGTCAGCACGTCCCAAGCGCGTTGTTGGAAGCGATCCATCGCGTGAAGTTGGCCGGAGTTGTCCATGTCGCGGCGAATGCGATCGAACCCCGTCAGCAGGCCGCGCCGGTCGCCGACTTGTTCGAGCGTGACACCCGATGCGAGCGAGAAATTCGGCAAGCGAAACGGCCCAGGATTCGCGGGGTCGGCTTG
>JAYVQG010000268.1:0-21368 GCA_043757025.1 Limnoglobus sp. | reverse complement strand
CCGGGGTCACAGACCCCAGCTACAAACGGGAATGGTATTTTTCTTATGTAGCTGGCCTCTGTGAGGCCGGTTCGGAACCGGGGTCACAGACCCCAGCTACAAACGGGAATGGTATTTTTCTTATGTAGCTGGCCTCTGTGAGGCCGGTTCAGAACGTCACGATTTCGCTGGCATCGGACCGATGAGTTCGACGACGCGTTTCCCGTCGGGCGTGTCGGCTTCAAACTTCAAGCCCGCGTCGTGATGTGGCCTACGGATGTAGCCAATCGCGATCGGGGCATCGTACATTGGCGAAAACACCGACGATGTCACCAAGCCCACTTCCTGCCCGTCGCGAAACAACTTCGTGCCGCTCGGCAACGTGTCGCCTTCGAGAATTTTCATCCCCAAAAACGCCCGGCTCACGAAGCCCGCACGGTCGCGCGACATGATGATCGGTTCCTGGCCGATGAAGCAGCCTTTCGTGTAGCAAATCGCGCGTTGCACATTCGCGATCTCCATCACGAAGCGGCTCTCGTCGATGTCCGTGCCGTACACCGGCGTACCGGCTTCGACGCGCCGCGTTTCGTAGGTTGCATCGTCGCCGATGGTTGCACCTGCCGCGACGAGCATTTGCCACACGCCGCGAAATTTCTCTTTCAAACAAACGATGTCGTACCCAATCGCGCCCAGAAGATCGCGACGACGGATGTTGCACACGCTGCCTACGCCGAATGTGCGATCCATGTGCATGAACTCGCCGAGGTTGGGGATCAGTTCGCCGATTGCGGCTTCGATCACTGCTTTTGCATACGGTCCGGCGAGGTGCATTTGGCCAAACGCTTCCGTAACATCGCGGAGTTCGACGGCTTCGGAGATCAGATATTTGTCGAGGTGCTTCAACAGTTTCGCGCCGTAACCGGGAACGGTTTCGAGCCAGATCGCGTGAAGGTTTCCGGACAGCATCACGTGGTACGCCCACGTTTGAAACAGAGTCTTGGCACGGTGATCGAGGAAGTACGCTTCGCAGCCGCCGCCGAGCGGCAACTGTTGCAGTTCGTTCGTGCAAAGGTTCGTGAGAAACTTCGGCGTATCGGGGCCGGAGATTTCGAGTTTCGCGACGGCCGAGCGATCGAAGATCGCCGCCGACTCGTACGATTCGCGGTAGCCCGGCAGCGTGGGTGTGGGGTTCATATCAGGTCGACCATGCTTTTGTGTGCGTCGGGCAATATCAGCAACCGCTCGGCGGCATCGGCGAGTTTTTGCAACTCGTTGGCAGACGTTATCGAAGTAGCGAACAGTTCATCGACGGCGTCCGCATCGGGGCAGCCGGAGACGTAAATTCGCCCCCGCTTCGCGGCAAATGCCCACAACAGGGCGGCCGCGTGGTCGTCGGGGAAACGCTTCTTAATCCGCCGTTCAGCAGACGTTGGATCGCCCGCCGCCCGCAAGATCGACACGCCTTCGCCGTTGAGTGGCAACGTGGGCGTGAGCACGATGATTCGCCCCTCGGGTTCGACCACCCGTGCCGCACATGCCGCTGCCGCTGCGACATCGGCAAACGTCACGCGCTCGGCCGATTTCGCGATCGTGGCGATTACCGTTTGCGGAAGTTCATCGACTTTCGCACGCCGATGCGCATCGAGCCGACGGATACCTTCCGCACTGCTATCGCGAAGCCCCGCAACGACTTCGCAGATGGTGCCGCCATGCCCTTCAATTGCCTGCACGAAGAACGGCGTGCCCAATAAGTATGCGACTTCCACCGCTTGCGCCCGCGTAGGCCAGACTTCTTCGCCGGGTGCTGTGGCGTCGAATGCGTTGCGAAATGAAGCGAGATTCTCATCGTCGGACAATAGCGGAAAGATTGTCGTCTCGGCACCGATGTACCCGAACACCGGGTCATATTCACGCCCGGAGAGGATGACGGCGAAATCGGATTCGACGAGCGTCTTGTTCAAGTAGATCCGCTTCTCAGCGGCGACGGTTGCCAGATACGCGAGTTTCTTGCGGTCAGTCGGGTCGTGAATTTCTGTTTTCACATCGGAGAACTCGTCGGGCAAATCGTCGATCCAGTTCGACCCCGCCAACGGTGCCGTGGTCAGTAATGTGACGTCTTCGCAGCGGATTTCGGCCGATATCAAGTGTTCGATAATCGCGGCAACCATCTCGCCGAGGTGCAGTAGTTTTTCGTCTATGACGATGCAGACGTGATCGCCGGGTGTCAGAGCACGACGCAACGATTCAAAGCCGTACGGCTTTTCGAGTGCGGCACGCACCATCTCCCGCGGCCCCACGGTCGGCGGAACGACGCGGCTACGAACCAGTTCGACGAGTCGTTCGGGTGGGACCGTAATGAGCCAATTCTCGGAACCGAAGGTTAAAGTCAGCAGCGTGGCCATGCGGGTCGTTGCTCGGGAGGTCGTTGCGTCATCAATCACTCAATTATAGACGCGACCCAGAAATCGGCACGGCACGCGGTTCGGCGAGACGATTCGCAGTTTGTTTGCATTCGGTTGTTGGACTCGAAAGGTACGCAAGATACACTGCGAATGTCGAATCGAACCGCTTCGATTCGCTCTCCCCATCGTTCCACCGAGCGAGTGTCATGCGCCTGTTACCCAGTTTGGTGATGCTGGTACTCTCGACTACATCTGCGGTAGCGGCGGAGTGGGTCAACCTCGCCGACCCACCGAAAGACAAAATCGTCTGGCCGGGTGAGTACAAACTCAAAGTCGAAATACCGAAGTGCTTCTTCGACCCGGAACTGTCGTTCGCCGATCACGGTGGACCCTTCGCGGCTGTCAATGTGAATTTTGGCCAAGATGTGTTTCGCTTGTTCGTCGATCTGCAAAAAGGTACGGTAATCGGCAAAACGGAAAGCAACATTACCGGTGTCGCGCCGTTCGCACTCAGCCGATCGGGTAAGCGTTTTGCGGCATCGACGAAAACGAATAGTGTCGCGATCATCGAGCCGACAACGGGCAAAGTGCTGAAAGAAATCGAGTTATCGAGCAAGCCGGAGTCGATGCAATTCGCATCGGACACGCGGTTGGCGGCGATCAAAAGTAACGGTGTCGAAGTTTACGATACCGATACCGGCAAATTGATCATGAAGCGAAACCTCAAAGACTCGCACAGGGGTGCGGGGCGATCCGTAACCTCGCCCGGTGGCAAATATTTGTTCGCTCGCGATGACATGCGGATTTCGGTCTTCGACATTGAAACCGACAAACTCGTCACCGAACTTTCCACCATGAAGCTCGATGACGTATTTCAGAGCCTCGATTGTATGGCCGTTTCACCCGACGGATTGAAACTCGCAGTGCTCGCGGAAGCGCACCGTGATAACAAGCTGCAAATTCGCGATCTGACAACGGGCAAAGTGACTTTTGAAGGGCCATTGGGACGCGCCGCCGATTTCTTTTACAATCCGAAGCTAACGTGGGCTGCCGATTCCTCGTCGCTTTTTTTTGGCGGCAGTGCGATCGTCGACATCGAGAACGGTAAAGAGATTTTCGTTCTACCACCCGGCCAACGTACGCAACGGATCGCGATTACAAATCGAGCGGTGGTCGTACTCGATGGCGAGCGGAATAATCGATTTCTCGGTACGGTCGGTGTCTCAGCGGAGCAAATTCAAACCGCGATCGAGTCAGTGAAAACCGGTGGTGTGGCCGCCGATGCCTTGCTTCCCCCACTCGTGAAATTCGATCTCTCCGTGGCGAAAGTCGTCGACGTTCCGCCGGTCGCTGGCGCATACGCGGCGAAGCCCGACCCGGCCCCCGCAACGGTCGTTCCCGATCGCCCGATCGCGTTCGATTTTAGTACAAAAGGCTTTCGCACGATGCGAATTTCCGCAGGGCCGAAAGCGTCCGCGTTGCTCGACTTCGGAGTCGAATTCGGAATTGACGCCAACAAGCCCGGCAAGGTCCGCCAAGTCGATCTGAGCACGGGCCGCACGACCCGGTCGCTCAACCTTCCCGCCGGTCTCACGGTCTCGGGGCTTTCGCCCGACGGGTCTGCGTTCACCGCTTGGCACCGCGGGATTATGACGCGGACGGACATTTTCCCCATCAAAGGCGAACCGATCGGGCTGCGACCGTTCGGAAATGAAGCGAACGAAGAAGCGAAAAAAATCGTCATGTCGGAGTTTATTTCCCCGACGCAGTTACTCACCGTGAGCGCGATGGGAAAGATGATTCTTTGGACGGTGCCCAAGATGACGCCGATCTACGTTGCGGAAGTCGCAGGCTTGTCGGGAGTTGCTTTGTCGCCCGGTGGGAAGTATCTCGGAGGCGTGCAAAACGGGATCGTTCGTTTGTTCGACACGCAGACGGGAAATGTCGTCGGAGATCTCAAGCCATCGTTCATTCCTCAAAATGGCAACTACAAGAGGTGCGTCGTGTTCCGCGCAGATGGAGAAGAATTGTTGTCCCGCTTTCAACACCCGACAAAAGGTGCGATGTTGGTCCGGTGGGATCTGAAAACGGGAAACGTCGTTGCGGAGCACGAATTGCCATCGAATCTCGTTGTCCAAGCGAACATCCACTACCTCGGCAACAACCACGTGATGGTAAACTTTAACTCGATTTACGATTTCAAACACTCCGCTTTCGTTTGGCGATTCACCAGTCTCCGAAGCCATCATGCCACGAACAAACCCGATGATCGCATCTGGTACGCGACCGATACCGCCGAAGCGAATGGCGTCTTAATTGCAACGAAATTTCCGGACGAAGCGACGACCAAACGAATCGACGAGATCGTCGATGGTCCTGGTGCGCTCATCAAAGTCGGAATCAAAGTCGCGATGAAATACAAGATCACCGGGAGTATGGCTGCCGAATATAAGCCGATGATTACGTCGAACCTTCGCAAAAGCTGGACGGCACGCGGACTGGTGGCCGCTACCGAAGAAAACGCCGACCTCACCGTAGGAATGATCGTCGGCGAGCGCGACACGGGCAAACTAATTCCGTTTCGCCGCGGGTTCGGTTTCGGAGCAGGATTTGGCCAAGGTGGCGTAGAAAACATCAAAATCCAGGAGCTAACCGCTACGTCGCAGGTGTTCCTCGGCAAAGAGAAAATCTGGGAGTCTGCGACGAATCGGTATCTGTCTGCAACGGATCATATGCACGTTTCTCTGCCGAATGGCGAAACGGACATCTCGCGTCACCTCGACAAACTGATGTGGCAAAACGCGATTCCGTGGGCCGAAAACTCCGCGTTGCCGCGCTTTCTCGCCAAGACAGCCGACGGGATAAAGGTCTTGCCCGAGACTTCGTTCCTCGGGTCGAACGGTCTCGAATTTTCCTCGAAGAAGTGAGTGCGTGAGTCGAACCGATTCGTTATGATGGCGAAAACCGTTCACTGTAGAGACACGCCCATGTCGCCCCCCGAGCCGAAGCGTCTGGATCAAACGCAAGATTGGATCGCTCCGTCCGATGCGTTGAACCAGACGCAGGAATACATCCCCAACGGTGTCGTACCCGCACCGCAACCCAAAGCCCCCACGAAAGTCCTCGTCAGTACGCTCGGCGATTTTCGCCTCATCGGCAAGCTCGGCGAAGGCGGCATGGGTACCGTTTACAAAGCGATTCAAATTAGCCGCAACCGCATCGTTGCGCTGAAAGTGATGTCGAAGGAACTCGGCGCGAAGGCGAGTTTCGTCGAGCGATTCCACCGCGAAGTCCGGATCATGGGGAAGCTCGATCACACGAATATCGTGCGGCTCATCGCGGCCGGCGAAGCGCACGGTTTCATCTTTCTCGCGATGGAACTCCTCGAAGGTGGCACGGTCGGCACGTGGCTCGGCAAGCTCGGTCGCTTCACCGTTCCGGATGCCGCACTCATTGCGAAATCGTGCGGGATGGCACTCCAATACGCGCACGAATCCGGGCTGATTCATCGCGATGTCAAGCCGGACAACTTGCTGATTTCCAAAGCCGGGATCGTCAAACTCGCCGACCTCGGCCTGGCGAAAACCGACGACGATGCGGACGTCGGACTGACGCGAACCGGCATCGGTATCGGCACGCCGCTCTATGCGGCACCCGAACAAGTCCGCGACGCAAAACACGTCGATCCGCGTTGCGATCTGTACGCGCTCGGTTGCTTGCTCTACCACTGCCTGACGGGCATCACGCCGTTCCCTGCCACGGACATGCTGACGCTGATTAAAGCGAAAGAGAAGGGAACGTACGCGACGGCCAGCATCGTCAACAAGCGAATCCCGCCCGCACTCGATCGCATCCTCTCGCGACTTCTCGCCAAGCTACCCGATCATCGCTACCCTTCGGCAGTGGAGTTCCTACAGGAACTCGAGTTCACCGGTTTAGCCGGAGAGGAACTGAGCTTCATGGCGACAGCGACATGATGACGCGAGGTTAGCCGGACGCGCTAACGGTGCTTCCTTTACATCAACATTCCCGGTCTATTTATTCTCGTCGCGTTTGGTCTTGGCGGCGGCTTCGGCGAACTTCTTCTGCGCCTCGGTGTACGCCGAGGGTGCGAACGCGGAGCCGGCGGAGTTCGGGTTCGCGCTCGATCCGTCTTTGCGAACTTCGACTTTGCTCGTGCCATCGACGCGCTGTTTGGCAACGGGGTTGGCTTTCCCCGCCACCGTTGGCGTATCGTTCGTGGCCTGGACTTCGCGGTCTTGCAGCATCTTCTCGTAGCCTTCGAGGAATCGCTGATACTCTTCCTCGGTGTAGCCGAGTTTCTTCTTCATCTCCGCGTTGAGTTTGTTCTTCTTGAGCGTCTCCAATTGCAGTTGTGCGGACTTCTTTTTGAACTCCGGATTCTCTTCGAGCGGCTTCGAGAGATTATCCGTCGTGCCAGCGATGTTGCCATCGCGGCGCGGGTCGCGCTGCGGGTTGTCCTGTGGCGTACCCGGATTTTGTTGCGGGGGGTTCTGCTGCTTTTTGGCCATCTCTTCCAACTGCTTTTTGGCTTGCTCGGGCGTTTGCGGTTTGCCTTCCTGGTTCTGTTTTTGCAGCTGTTCGCGGGCATCTTTGCCAATCTTTTCGTCGAGCTTTTTTTCCGCCTGTTTGCGTTGCTCTTCGTTCGGCGATTTCAAATCCTCGGCATCCTTCGCAAGCTGTTCGGCTTCTTGCGGTGACATCGGCTTGTCAGCGGGTTGGCCCTTCTGGTTGTCCTTGTCTTGCTTGGCCTTCTCCTCGGCTTCTTTTTGCAGCTTCTCTTCTACGGCCTTCTGCTTGTCCGCATCACCGGTTTTCAGATCCTTCTCCGCTTGTTGGCGGGCCGGTTTGCCGACCTTTTCGTCGAGCTTGTCGCGCGCCGCTTGCTTCTTTTTCTCGTCGTTGCCGGCCAAGTCCTTCGCGGCGTCCTGAATCTCTTTCGCGTCCGCTTTGCGTTGCTCCTCGGACTTCGCGTTGTCCGGCTTCTCCGCGTTCTTTGCGGCTTTCTCGGCTTCTTTTTGCAGCTTTTCCAACTTCTCCTGTGCAGCCTTCTGCTTTGTGGGATCGTTCGACTTCAGATCGTCGGCGAGTTTCTCCGCTTCTTCGCGGGCCGGTTTGCCGACCTTCTCGTCGAGCTTGTCGCGCGCCGCTTGTTTCTTCTTTTCGTCGTTGCCAGCTAGGTCTTTCGCTGCGTCCTGAATCTCTTTCGCGTCCGCCTTGCGTTGCTCTTCGGACTTGGCGTTGTCGGGCTTGGTGTTGTCTGGCTTCTCCGCGTTCTTTGCGGTTTTCTCGGCTTCTTTTTGAAGCTTTTCCAACTTCTCCTTTGCAGCTTTCTGCTTGGCGGGATCGCCCGACTTCAGATCGTCGGCGAGCTTCTCTGCCTCCTCACGAGCGGGTTTGCCGATTTTCTCGTCGAGCTTGTCGCGTGCCGCCTGCTTCTTCTTCTCGTCGTTGCCGGCCAAGTCCTTCGCGGCGTCCTGAATCTCTTTCGCGTCCGCTTTGCGTTGCTCCTCGGACTTCGCGTTGTCCGGCTTCTCGTTTGATGCTGGCGTTTTCTTCCCGGCGCTGCGGTCCGGTTCGGCTTTGCCCTTCTCTTTGGGTTTGGCCGAATCGTTCATCGGGTCGCCTTCGCCCGCTGTCGGTTCGCCCATCGGTTTGCTGTCGGCCTTGGCGTCCGGATCGGGTTTCGATGGCTTCTTGGCGCTTGCGGGTGGCGTCGGTTTCTGTTCGCGACCGGCACCGGGTTTCTCGTCTTTTGCCTCGTCCGTGCCTTCCTGTGAAGGATCTTCGGACTTCTTCGCCTCGGCGGGTTTCGTCTGACCGTCCTTCTTGGCCTCGGCCGGTTTGGCTGTGTTTTTTTGCTCGGGCATCGGCTCGCCGGGCTTCGCCTCGGGTTGCGGTTTGCCTTCCGCGCCCTTCGGTTCGCCGGGTTTGTCTTCGGGTTTCACTTCGGGCTTCTCGCCCGCTTCTGGCTTCATCGGCTCGGGTTTCGGCGTTGGCTTCTCGCTGCCCGCTTTCCCGCCAAGTGGCGGTTCCTTTTCCTGCTGGCTGGCATCGGGCTTCTCGCCCGCCATCGGCTTCGGCTCTGATGTCGGCTGCGGTTTTTGCGGCGCACCCGCACCTTTCTCGGTACCCGCCATCGGTTCCTTCTCACCGGTTTCTGCGCCCTTTTTGTCCTCGGCGGCGGGACCGTCTTCCGGCTTAGGCTTTGGTTTTTTCTCGGCGGCGGGGGTCTTCGAATCGGGTTCGGGTTGATCGTTCGGCTTCGCTTCGCCAGGCTTTTTGTCTTGCTCGTCGATCTCTTTTTGAATGCGTTCCGCTTCGCGCTGAAGGTCTTCTTCGCCCTTTTTGGGTTTCGGCGATGTCTTATCCTTCGTACCCTTTTGCTCGGGCGTGTCGGTCCTTGGCTGATCGCCCGACGGCGCACCATCAGACTTGGGCCCTTCCTTCTCCATCGGCATCGGCGGGGTCTTGTCGTCCGCTTTCATCGGCGGCATCGGCGCGCCTTTACCGCTGTCGCCTTTCTCTGCTTTTTCGCCCGGTTTCGTCTGTCCCTTTTGGTTGGGATCTGGCTGGCCATCGCCCTTCTCACCGGGTTCGCCATCTTCTTTCTTTTCCGGATTCTGTTGTGGCTCTTCTTTCTTTTCGTTCTTCTTGTCGCGTGGCGATTCCTTCACGGGTCGCTTTTCCTCGTCGCGTTTTTGCTGTTCTTGCTTCTGTTGGTTCGCTTCGTCCTTTTGGCGATTCTCGGCTTGCTGTTTGAGTTCGTCTTTCTGCATCGGCTCTTTCTTCGCCGCCGTCAGTTTCACTTTCTGCACGCGCGACTTGCCGACGTTCGCCTTCGGCACGGTGCAGTTGTCGCTCGCTTCGAGCCAATACTCGACGACCATCCCTTCGTTCAAAGTAACGGCCTTGCCCGCCTCGTCTTTCGCGTCGGTCAGCGCGAAGGAATCTTTGTAAACGACGCTGTAAGGAAAGGTGCCGTCGGCTTCGCGCTGGAACGATTTCCCTTTCAAAAATGGCTTCGCAGACAGTAGATAACCAGGTTTCTCTGGGGCATCTGCGATGCGGAGCCGGAGCGTCGCTTTGTCGATCCCGAAGTCGTCGCCGAGCAAGCCATCGACCTTGAGCAGGCCGTTGGCGGGCAGCGAAATTTCTTCCTCTTTCGGGTCTGTGATCGTCACTTGAGGCGCTGTATCGACCTGCACGCGGATGGCGTACGGCGGCGCGTCGTTGTTCGCTTCGTCGGTCGTGGAATGAAACAGCAACCGGTAACTGCCCGACTCGGCGAGTGTCATTTTCACGCGAAGCGTATCGCGACTTTCGATTAAAATTTCGCCGTTGATCGGTTGCGGAATGCCCGTCAAACTGGCGCGGCCGTCTTTCAACTCGCGGTTTGCTTTCGCGGTGATCGTGACGATCGTGCCGCGATACGCATCGAGGTGCGGATCTTTGCTGGAGTCCGGTTTCATCCGCAAGTATGCGGGGTATTCGTACTTCACTTCGAACTCGGTGAACATCGGTTTCGGCCGTACGGTTACGCGATATTCGTTCGTAACGGCATCGCCACCGGCGACGCGATACCAGAAGCCGTTTTGCACGAGATATTCGGGAATTCGCACGGTCCAGTCGCGGTTGCTCGTCGTTTGTTCGAGTGCGATTTCCTCGTAATTCGGGTCGGCGGGATTATGGCGAAGCTGAACCCGTAGGCGGTCGGGGCTGTCCGCGTTCGGGATTCGCCCTTCGATCGCCACGCTGACCATCAGTGGCTGCCCGGCGGTGATCGTCAAATCGCCGTCTTTGGGTTCGACGAGGCGAATCTGCGTTCGCGTCGCGATTGTCGATGCGGAGGCAAACGGATTCCACGCCCGATGGAACAGCGAGAGGAACACGCTCGGCTTGAATATTAAAAACCAGATCGCCAGCACGACGACCAACGTACCGACCGCGCCGCCGAGCCAGAGTAACCGCTTCGATTCGCCCGCGCGGTCGAGGTCGGCTTCTTTCATCTGCTTCGCAGCCTTCGCGGTCACGACGGCGCGCACACCATCGGAGAGTTCTTTGTCTTGCAGGTCCACCCAGTTCACAATGCTGTTTTTCGCGTCGGCCACGGTATCTTCGACTTGTTTTGCCGCATAAAGCGGGTTGACCGCACGACGCCACGGGCGGATGACGAGGTAGTAACTGGCTGTCGCCAAACTAGCGAGTAACCCGATGATGCCGACTTGGCGAACCCACGATGGGAGATCGAGCCAGCGATCGAACGCGATCACCACGGCGAAATATCCGAGCGCGATTGCCGCCACGGTGAGAATGCCGCAAAACAGATCGTGCGTGCGAATTCGCTGCGTCGCAACGGCGAGCTGCCGATCGATTTCGGTGTCTTGTTTGGAAGCCAGTGAAATTTTCGGCGAAACGGCGGTGGGCATGAGATCGACTCCCTTAGAAGCGCGCGAAATGTCCGCGTAGCCTCTAATACCATACTAGCCGATTGCTTTCTATGGGGCGAACCCCCGACTGGCGGATGTTACGCGCGCGTGACATCCTGCGATCCTAACAAAACAGACATGCGTTTTGCGTGCGAAGTCTTACAATAGCGCCGTTGCCGTCTGGGTTAGGGGAATGCCATGTTCGTCGGCCAAAAAATTGGTCCGTTTCACGTCGAAAAAGAACTCGGTAGCGGTGCGATGGGTACCGTTTACCGCGCCCGTTACGACAAGGATGGCAAAGAGCGAACGGTTGCGATCAAGATCATCGCGCTCGGCTTGCTCGGCAACGAAGGCGCGATGGCGCGCTTCGAGCGCGAAGCGAACATTTTGAAGCAACTTCGGCATCCGCACATCGTTCGTTTATTCGCAACCGGAAAGTACAAGAACACGCCTTTCATCGCGATGGAATTCGTCGATGGTGAACCGCTCGACCGCATCCTCTCGCGCCGCGGTCGCCTCGGTTGGGAAGAAGCGGTGGCGTATGCGAAACAGCTTTGCGAAGCTCTGCAATATGCACACGACAAAGGCATTATTCACCGCGATCTGAAGCCGTCGAACTTGATGATCACGCCCGATGGCATCTTGAAACTCACCGACTTCGGCATCGCGAAAGATACCGACGTCACGGCGCTGACGGGGGCGAATAGCACCATCGGCACGGCGGCGTATATGTCGCCGGAGCAGTGTAAGGGCGATAAGAATCTGACGAATAAATCCGACCTGTATTCGCTCGGTATCGTGATGTACGAACTCATCACGGGCAAAAAGCCGTTCGTGTCCGATACGACGATCGACATGTTTTTGAAGCACGTCCACGAAACTCCGCCGCGGCCGAGTCGGTTCATCGCCGACGTGCCCGTTTGGTTAGACAACATGATTATGTTCCTCATCGAGAAGGACAAAGACAAACGGCCGATGGATGCCGACACCGTCCGCAAGATGCTCGAAGATATCGAAGAGAAGGTGCAAAACCTGCAAAGTGCGGGCGAAGAAGTCGCGAACGCGCGGCGGATGGATCGGCCCATCAACGGTGGCGCACTCGATGCCGACGACCTGGCGGCAGCGCGATCGATGAAGGCGGCGAAGTCCGGCAAGAAGGTCAAAAAGAAAAAGTCGAAGCCGCTGTTGCAACGAACGTGGGTGCGAGCGTTGCCGTTGGTGTTGGGTTTATTCGCGGTGGTCGGCGGCGCGTACTACGTGCTGAAACCGCCGAGCCAAGCCGATGTTTTCAAGCGCGTGGAAAATGCGGGTACGCCCGACGACCGCATCAGTATGGCTAAGAAATACCTCGATAGTTACGGCACTCAAACCGACGAAGATACCGGCAAAGTCAGGGAACTTTACCGCAAAGCACTCGGCGAAAAGCTCCAAGCGGTGCTCGAACTTCGGTTTCGTAAAGCGAAAATTACCACCGCGATGGACGACGAAGACGGCGAGGCATTCAAGGCCGCGTGGTCTGCGATGGAGGCCGAACAGAAGGGTGAACTCACAACCGCATCGGCACTTTGGGGCAAGGTGAAAAGCCGCGCGCCCGACTCGAAAGACAAGTACACCGAGGGTTGGGCGTGGCTCGCCGAACATCGCGCCAGCGAGATCAAAAAAGTCGATCTCCAAGCGAGCATTTTGAAAGAAGAATTGATGCGTAGCGAGATCAACGAAGTCGTCTGGAAGTACGATCCACTCGCGCCGGAATGGATCGTCAAACGCGCCATCCGCCTCGGTGCGTCCGGCGGTTTGCCACCGCCTCCCGGTTCGCAAGAGTCAGATCGCAAACTGCCACCGCGGATCGTCGATAAAGCGAAAGTTCGCAAAACGTGGGCGATGCTTGCGGACCTCACCAAGGATAAATCCGAACACCACATCTGGTATATGCTGGCCGTGCGAGAACGCGATGGCCTGAAGGACATCGCGACAGAAGAAGCCGTCGCGGCACGGAAAAAGATATTCGCCGATCAGTTAGCCGGGCTAAAGATCGAATGGCAGCGCGTCGTCGGCGACTCGGAAGCGCGTGCCGAGAAACGCGATTGCCGCAACCGCTGCCGCGATCTCATCGAGCTTTACGACGACGAAACTGACGACCAGATCAAGAAGGAAATCGATGCGGTGAAGTTGTTGCTCAGCGAAATGAATACGCCGAAGGGCAGTTGACGCTCGCCAAGAATGAGAAAATTCACAAAACTGCATCCCGGAGCGAACGATATGTCTCTGTCGAGTGGCAAACTTCGACCGAATAGTGCGGCGGCTTTTGCGAAGGCGCAAATGCGAATTCCGGGTGGCGTCAACAGCCCCGCACGGGCGTTCGGCGGTGTGGGTGGAAGTCCGATCTTCATCGCGCGGGCCGAGGGGCCGTACCTCTACGATGTCGATGGCAACCGCTACCTGGACTTTATCGGTTCGTGGGGGCCGATGATTCTCGGCCATTCGCACCCGGCGGTCGTCGAAGCCATCATCGCCGCGATCCACGATGGTTCGAGTTACGGTGCGCCGTGCGAACGCGAAACCGAACTTGCGGAGATGGTTTGCGACGCGATCCCGTCGGTCGAAATGGTGCGGTTCGTTTCGAGTGGCACTGAAGCCGCCATGAGCGCGATTCGCCTGGCACGCGGCTGGAAGGGCCGCGATCTCATCGTCAAATTTGCCGGGTGTTATCACGGCCACGTCGATGCGTTACTCGTGTCGGCCGGTTCGAGTGCGCTCACCCTCGGCGTTCCGAATAGTCCGGGTATTCCCAAAGGTTGCACGCAAGATACGATCGTGCTGCGCTACAACGACACGCAGCAACTCGCCGAACTTTTCGCGGCGAAGGGCGACCAAATTGCCGGCGTGATGCTCGAACCCGTCGTCGGCAACATGGGGTTGGTTCCACCCTCGGTCGAGTTTCGCCGCGAACTGCGCCGCTTGACCCACCATCACGGCACCGCACTGATTTACGACGAGGTCATGACTGGCTTCCGCCTCTCGTACGGCGGCGCGCAAGTGCTCCTCGGCGACGAACCCGACGTCACGGCACTCGGCAAAATCATCGGTGGCGGCTACCCCGTCGGCGCGTATGGCGGTCGTGCGGACATCATGAAATTCATCATGCCCGCCGGTCCCGTGTTCCAGGCAGGTACGCTCAGTGGTAACCCCATCGCGATGGCGGCCGGCATCGCAACGCTCAAGGAATTGAAGCAAAACCCACCGTACGCACGCCTCGATCGACTCGGCCAACGCATCGAAACCGGATTGAACCACGCCGCCACTGAGTGTGGCATCCCGCACCGCGTCAACCGCGTCGGTAGTATGTGGACGCTGTTCTTCACGGATCGCGATGTCACCGATTTCGATACCGCCGTACTCAGCGACAAAGCGAAATTCGCACGATTTTTCTGGGAAATGATGGACCGCGGGTTCTACCTTCCCTGTAGCCAATACGAGGCCGCGTTTATCTCTGCCGCAATGACCGACGCGCAGATCGCGGAAATGCTCGTCGCGGCAAAAGAATCGCTACACGCCATTTTCTGAGCGAAGACAAGATTTTAACCGCAGATGGCACAATGAACTCGGAGAAAGAAAAGAGTTATTGGACATGATGTACAAGATGAAACAGGATTGAAAAACTCCTTAATATTATAAATTCTAATCCTGCTAATCTTGTTTATCCTGTCAAAACAAGGTTTGCTACCTCCATCACAACGACAAATATCGAGGCCATCGTGGTGCCAAAATCGCGAGTTCGCAAGTGGTTGCCGATTGTTCTCCTGATTGCCATCGTCGGCGTGGGCGTTTCCTTGCTTCTGAAACGCTTCCCGAACTGGGCGGATAACGAATCGTTCGATGCGGTGCAGGCGGCGAAACTGCAAGCGGCGAACCTGTCTGCGCCCGTTGCGAATGTCTCCGATTCGTGGCCGCAGTGGCGCGGGCCGACCCGCGATGGCCGTGCCGCCACGACGGCGATCCGCACCGATTGGGCGACGAATCCACCGAAGTTCGCGTGGTCGACGCCGCTCGGTGGTGGCTATTCCACGTTCGCGATTGTCGATGGCCGGGCCTACACGCAGGACTATGCGAGCAACAGCGAAGGTGTGGTTTGTCTCGACGCGAAATCGGGCCGCAAAATCTGGGAACATCGCTACGCGGTCGATTATTCGCCGCTACGCATGGGTTACGCTGCCGGTCCGCGTGCAACGCCAACGGTGATTGATGGCCGCGTCTACACCGTCGGTGCCACGGGCGTATTTCTCTGCCTGGAAGCGAACGGCGACACGCCGAAAGAACTCTGGCGACACGACTTATTGCAGGAATTTCGCGCACCGATCCCAAGCTGGGGCGTCGCCTGTTCGCCGCTCATTTCGGGCGATTTGGTCGTCGTTCAACCCGGCGGCAAAGACGGTTCCGTTGTAGCGTTTCATAAAATCAGCGGTGATCTCCGCTGGAAAACGAGCAATAATCCGAACGGTTACAGTTCCCCCGTCGAAGCGACGATCGCGGGCGTTCGGCAAATCGTTGCCGTCACCGGCGATGCCGTGCTCGGGATTCACCCCGTCGATGGCCAACTTCTTTGGTCGCACGACTGGCGGACGCAGAACAACGGCAACGCCGCCACGCCCGTCGTGGTCAACGACTGGATTTTCATTTCGTCGAACTACGGCAAAGGTTGCACGCTGCTGCACGTCGAGCCATCCGGCGATGGATTCACTGCGAATCCGGTGTACTTCCGCAAAGGTCGTGGGATGCAGAACCACCATTCGACGAGCGTTCACCGAGACGGGTACATCTACGGTTTCGACAACGACACGCTGACATGCCTGAACTTGCGCACCGGCGAAGTGCAACCCGATTGGAACGGCCAGCGAACGCCCGACGGCAAACGCATCGACAAAGGCAGCCTCATTCTCGCCGACAAATACCTCATCGGCCTGACGCAAACCGGCAACCTGTTCCTTGCCGAAGCCACCCCCGAACGCTTTCAGTTTCACGGGATGATTGAAAGTGTCCTCAGCGGCAACGAATGCTGGGCCAGCCCCGTACTGGTCGGCGGCAATCTCTATCTACGCGACGCCACGAAAGCGGTCTGTTGGAAGTTGGCGGAGTAACGAGCCACCGGGATGAGTGGTGCGTAGGCGTCGTAGTCGTGGTGTATCGTTCGCAACACGATAGAAACTCGACACTTCCGCGATTGTAATCGCTCATTTCTCGTATAACAGCGTCTTAGTATTCGGGCCGGTCGTCCCTCGGGCGGTCGCCTTGTCCCTCACCGTTCGGCTCGGCCCGTGGCGGAGCATTCGGCGAGCGGTTCGCACACAAAATATCCATGACCACACCTGCTGGTTCCCTCCCGGAGCGTGGGCACGCGAAGGCTCCCCACCAATCGTTCTGGCTGTGGGTGATGTGCCTCACCGGCGTCGATTATTTCTCGACGCTCGGCTACCAGCCGTCGATTGCCGTGCAAAGCGCCGGTCTGCTCGCGCCAATCGCGACCGTTGTACTGATCCTAGTCACGCTGTTCGGCGCGCTGCCAGTTTACAAATATGTCGCGCAGAAATCGTTCGAGGGCCAAGGCTCGATCGGGATGCTCGCGAAACTCGTCTCCGGTTGGCCCGGCAAAGTAATGGTGCTGATCCTGCTCGGTTTCGCCGCCACGGACTTTGTGATTACCAAGACACTTTCCGCCGCCGATGCGGCCGTCCACCTCATCGAAAACCCCAACTGGCCGTGGGATCCCGCTGAGGGTGAGGTTGGCCAACAGATGGCTGTGACGATGGGCTTGCTCGTCTTGCTCGGCGGGATGTTCATGCGCGGCTTCAAGGAGGTCATCGGACTCGCGGTCGGCATCGTCGGCATTTACATTGCGCTCAACATCATCGTCATCGGCCTCAGCCTGCATTACCTGTACGAACATCCGGCGAAACTCACCGAGTATCTACACCGCTTGCAAAACGGCGAGTGGTATCTGCCGCACAACCCACTCGGCGTGGCGAGCGGCAGCATTTTCAGCATGGTCGCGGTGGCACTCTTGTTGTTCCCGAAGCTCGCGCTCGGGTTGTCCGGTTTCGAGACCGGCGTGGCCGTCATGGCGCACGTTCGCGGTCGAACGGGCGACGATCCGAAGCAACCGGAAGGTCGCATTTCGAACACGAAGAAGCTGCTGATGACGGCCGCACTCATCATGTCGTGCTTTTTGCTCGGCTCGTCGATTGTCGTGAGTACGCTAATTCACCCCACCGAAATTACCCCCGTCTCGGCTTCCGGCGAACTGCCACTGGATGCGAAAGGACAGCCGATCGAGTCGGTCGAAAACTGGCCGAAAAAGCCCGCAGCGGGGCGGGCGCTCGCGTTCCTGGCCCACGGTGAAAACGCCGTCGCGAAAGATGTCTGCCCGTGGTTCGGTGCCACCTTCGGCACGATATACGACATCAGCACGATTGTGATCCTTTGGTTCGCCGGTGCCAGTGCGATGGCGGGGCTGTTGAACCTCGTGCCGAAATACCTGCCCAAGTACGGTATGGCCCCCGAGTGGGCACGCGCCACGCGCCCGCTCGTTTTGTTATTCACGGCGGTGAACTTGCTCGTGACCTGGATTTTCCGCGCGAACGTCGACGCCCAGGGCGGTGCCTACGCCACCGGCGTGTTGGTACTCATGACGAGCGCCTGCTTCGCGAGTGTCATCGACAAATGGCACCAACGCACGGGCAGATGGTATTCGCGGCTATCGTGGCCGTTCGCGATCATCACGGCGGTGTTCATTTACACGACGATTGCCAACGAAGTGGAAAAGCACTTCCAGGGTCTGACGATCGCAACGTTCTTCATCGCCACGATCGTCCTGACATCGCTGATTTCACGAATCGCACGTAGCCGCGAACTGCGCTTCGCAGGCTTCAAGATGGCCGACCCTTCCACGCGATTGCTCTGGGACACGATTCGGCACCTCGAACTGACCGTACTCGTGCCGCACCGTCCGGGCCGCCGATCGCTAGCGGAAAAGGAAACTTCGATTCGCCGCGAACACCGGATCCCACGCGATTTGATGATCGTGTTCGTCGAGGTCGAGTTGAGCGACGCGAGCGATTTCGCACCCGAACCGATCATGCAAATTCATACGGAAGAAGGCCGCTACGTGATGAAAATCACCGGGGCCGCCTCGATCGCTCACACGCTGGCCGCCGTGTCGATGGAGATGACGAAAGTGGGACGGCCACCCGAAATTCACTTCGGCTGGACCGACGACAGCCCCGTGAGCGGCACGATTGGCTTCCTGCTATTCGGCGAAGGCAACGTACCGTGGATGGTACGCGACCTGATTCAACGAGCCGAACCCGACCCGAACAAACGCGCGCTAATCATCATCGCCGGAGCGATGTAATCGAACGATGAGTCATTTGCGTGTCGAGCTTTCGCACGGCACGTTTAAGTAGTTGGATCAGTCGCCACCCGCTTTCACGGCTTTCTCGAAGAGCGTGGGGTTCGTAACGCGGAGGAGTTTGAGTTCTTCGTCGAGTTGGGCTTTCTCGGTTTGCTTGTAGCCGAGAACGAAAGCCGTGCTGAGGCATTTCATGGCCGTTGGGATCGCGACGTTTCCACCGAGGCAACGCAAACGGGCACAATCGTAGAAAAACTTTGGGTCGGACATTCCACCGAGTTCTTTATCGAGGATACCATTGACTGCGTTGTAAGCGCGCGTTGGGGTTCCCGCATAAGCATAGGTGAGTGCCTTTTGGTAAAGCAGTTGTGGCTTCGGGTGCAAATCGATGTTTGTTTCCTTATACAAATCGAAGGCTTTCACACCGATCGTTCCGGACGTTAGCGTTCCTGGTTTCAAGGTCTTGAAACTGGCCGCGCCTAACTGAAACTCGGATGCACGATTCGCGTGAATCGCTGCCAGATACGATACATCGGCGCGAATGCGGTTGTATACGACGCTCGAGTTATTGGTATCCAAGCTACCCACTGGCATTTGTTCGACGAGTCCGATCAACTTCTCTGCCATCACCTCACAGGATCCCGCTTCGCGCGTACTGGAAATCGATGTGATCCGATTGAGGCTCGAGAGCGGGGCGAACGGGTTACCCATCGCATTCTGTCGGGCTTCATCGAACGGCTTCAGCGTCACTTCGCCGGGCTTCCAGCCGAACTTCGTGGACAACTTCGCGATGGCGTCGTTGCCTTTTCGCAATAGCAGCGGGCGCGTTTCTTCGAGTTTGGCGTGAAGTCGACGTTCTTCCGATTTCACGTTATTCACTAAGATCGGTAGGTTCTTCTTTTCGTACGCTTCGGATCGGTTTCGCAGTCGCTTCATCATCGATAGCACATCGGCGTGAAAGTCTAAGTTGGCGGCCATGCAGTTGGCACCGATCAGCATCGAACCGGCCAGGATTCCACGACGATTCTGATACGGATCCCAATAGCTGTGCCAGCCGATCGACCATGCTGCAACACTGGCATTGGAACGGATGAGATTGGCGTTACCGTGCAGTTGACGAACCATGATGTCGACGCGTAGATCTTCGCGTAGCTTTTTGAAGTAACGAAAATAATCGTCCTCGTATTTACGAATCGCGTCGGCATGTTTATCGGCTTCGTTCAAGATCGACAAGTAATCGTCGAAAAGATCGTACATCTCCGGCTCGGCTTTGATGTCGCGGAGTCGCGTGCGGATAAAACCGATGGTCGTCCGGCGACTTTCGATGAACGTCTTGAGTTGATGACTCGTCGGTCGCTGTTCGCCACTTAAAGCGGTGTCGGGTGGGAACGTATCGCGATGCAAATACTCGACGAGCTGAGCAAACACTTTGTGTTCGGTGCCGGTGTCGAGTAGCGAGATCAATTTACCCGCCTGTTTGGTCTCTGCCGGCTTCTTCGGGTCTTGTGCCGATGCGGGAACAATCATCGCACTCAGTACGAACACCGCAATTAACGTCAGACGAGATTTCCAGTACATCGCGACCTCCACGGGCATCGGAACAGAACACCGCGACACGGCCCACTTATAAGAGTGTAACAAAACGTAAGGCGACGCATAGTTGATTTCTCATCTGACGCTAAAGAATTCGACAAATAGTTGTGCGTGACTTGTAACTGTTCGCGGGATCAGACTGCATTTCCAACATTTCAGACGCGGTCGATGAGAGCCTCGACAGAACGGCAACGACAAAAAAGTGCAAGGAAGGCCGACGCCTTCGGGAATTGTCAAATCAATTATCTCGATGTTTTGCATCCGAGGTTTACATAAAGAAAATGTCAGTGCCATCGGGATCGCGACTGCGCACCCCGAAGGCATTCTCGCGATACGAGCGAGCTTACTTCGCCCCTGGCTTGATTTCCGACGAGGGGTAAATGACTGGCCCGGCCGATGCAATTGGTGGGGCGGCGAATACCGGAACGCCACTGAACTGGCCGTGCATCTCGGTGCCTGCACCTTGAACGTGTCCGGTGGCCATACCGGGTATCGGCGAAACGATACCGCCCGCTTTGTAGCACGACGAACATCCGGGGGCCGCGCCGCCGAAAACCGGTGATGGTGCCGCAAAGCCGCCGACGTCGTAACCGGGTCCGCCGCCGGCCTCGACGGGCATGGCGTTGTGCCCGCCGTAACCCGCGAAGCCGGGGTAGCAGCGATGGCAGTTACGAATGCGGTAGGCGACATTTCGCAGCAAACAGCAACCGGTTTGCTGTAGGGCGATGGCCGCAAATAAGCTGGCGAGAATCAACTTGCGCGTCATGAGAAACGACCTCCATATCGGTGGCGTGGCAGTGCGGAACAGCCTCCAATCCTTCGGAGCGTGCGGAATCACTTCCGTCTCGGCGAACATCCATTTCGCGATCGGCACATCCTGTACCGATGACGGAGTATGCGCGACGTGCGGGACGTAGCCAAATCGAAGATCGAGGTTTTTGGGCGTAAGCCGGTCAAAATGAGTAGTTGAGATCGATCCGCAAAGGGAAAGGGATCGCGTAAGAATTGCGGATGAAAACGGTCCCGTCACAAGTTCGCGACGGGACTCGGGCGAGAAGGATTCATTATCGATCCGGACAATAATTCGATGGCGCTGCCGATGAGCACGACGAACAGCCTCGTCGGTGCTTGCAGCCGGCCATGCAAACCAGTACGAGCAACACCACCGCCGATAAAACCTGTTTCTTCCACATGTCGCATTCTCCTGTCGTCGTGCGAATGACGCAGTTCGTCACCGCATCGAGCGATACCTCATATGCCGAAAAATAGGTTGAGTTTGCGCACCCCGCAAAGCCGGACTCGAGCGAAATGTCGCGGATAGCGGAAAAATCCGCGGGTTGTAACGGTCGGGAAAGATAGAGCATTTTGGATTTCCCTCTTGCGCGTTGAGCGGAGGCATGAGATATTTGCAGCTTTCCCCTTGCGGAGCTTGCCATGCGTGCCTTCTCGCTCGACCTCCGAACCCGCGTCCTTGCCGACTTTCAGGCCGGCCTCACCTTCGCGGCCATTGGCCGCAAGTTCACCGTCAGCGCCGAATGGGTG
>JAYVQG010000267.1:0-5532 GCA_043757025.1 Limnoglobus sp. | reverse complement strand
TTCATTTTCCAGATCATGTGCGAAGTTACTTTCAGGCCCCATTCGTGCAATATGCCGCGGCAAATAACATGTGATGTTGTTCAAAACCGAGGTAATACGAACGTAAAGTGAAGAATACTCTTGAAGATCGCTCGATTTCGCTTCACTCGTGAGCAATTTCGAGTCCTGACCGAGTCGTATATAGTCCGCCATGTGGTTGATAACGTCTTCTTTTAAAGCCTCTTCCCAGAATGACAAATCGAGTTCCGAGTGATCTTCTGGATAAGGTAAGCTGTCGATGTCCTGTTTGTTCACGGCAGTGGCTCTGCCGGTAAGTAATCTAGTCCCGTTCAAGAAGACGCAGAATCTGTAGAGCCTGTGATGTTTTTTTATTGAATCGTAAAGTTTCTCCAGTTCCTGTTTTCTATTTTCAGGCGCATGAATACCGACAATTGAATGACGGAATGTCAGATTGCTCTGCTCCCAATACGCCAGAGACAAATACTCATTTTCTTTGATCAGGATAATAGGTGGATCGTACAATTCCTTCTTTCGGGCCGCTTCAAATGTTGTCTCAGCTAACGTAATGATTCTGTTTGCAGCGATGCCATTCGATGTTAATGCTTTCGTTGGGAGGTGCGGCTGACCTGTCAAATAATCGCAGGATTTGCCATCAGTTCCCAAATTAAATCCTTCACTGTAAACCCAGTCTGGCCCTTTTGCGTCAATGAAAGTCCTGAGATTTGGCATTTCACTAATACGAGTAGACATTTCATGTAATCTTCCACCGCCAAGCAGATTGACTCGCCATATGAACTGCTCTTCCTTCGCGTCCTGTTGCGAAACGTCATGCCAGTCGTAATGGTCGATTTCAAAGCCTATTTGTTCTGAGACTGCATACGTACGACGAAACGTCTGGTGAATGATCGAATTGTTCGTCGCAGGTTCATTGATCGCTTGCCAAGCGATCGTTTTTGGGTCGGCACCGTCGTAAAGTCCCCGCATCGATACGAAGTCAAGGATCGTATGTAATCGACAAAGCCCCAGCAAATGTCGGCGATATTCTGCTGTATTGCTATTATAAAGTATTCCGCAAGGCAGGATTAAACACAATGAGCCTCCCTGTACGAGAGTCTTCAACCCTCGTTCGAGAAACAAATAAGCGACTTGTTTGTCTGGCAGCGTTGGCTCGTTTTTCGGTCGTGCTGCATCGACCGCGATTGCTGAGGGAGTCAATTTGGATTCAAATGGTGGATTACCCACGATAACATCGAATTTTTCAGGCCAGCGATCTTCGGAAAGCGTTGCAGGGTCGAAGTAGTCGCCTTCGCGTAAATTCCTACCTCGCAGTTTGTCGAACTTCAAGCCGCTCCAAATAACGGGCGGTTCGAGAGCATCACAAACGGCGAGCGCCAGACTGAACGCACTGAGGTCGACTGCTCCCGATTCCAATTCGACGCCGTAAATGGAATCTGCCAGAATCCGCTTCAGATCATCGGCCGTTGGCTTCTGCCAATCGTTTGTACTACGCCAGTGAATGACGAGTCGCTTGAAGGCACCGACGAGAAAAATGCCGGAACCACATGCCGGGTCGAGTACCTTTTCTTTACCCGTTATCCGATCGTACGGCATCACTTGATCGAGGATCAGCGATGCCAGAAACGGCGGAGTGTAAACCGCTCCGTGCCCGGTTACGAACTGTTGATAGAGCCTGCTGATGACCTCTACGGGAATGTGCTCGAAGGAATACAACTCCCAGAAATGCCGTTGACCGCCGAGGACATCGGCTTCCACCAACGTGGCGAAACTTCGCAGCTCGGCCTCCGTTAGCGTCTCACCATCCTGATTCAGAGTGAAGACATCGCCGTTGAATTTATTCTCGAAGTATTTCAACAATCGTAGCACTTGCTCCACACTACCGTGTCGTAGCATGTCGCGAAACGATCTTGCACCTCGCGATACTTGCCGAAATGTCCAGGTGGGAAAACACCGCGGTCTTCCAAATATTTGATGAGCACCATCAACACGAGCATACGACGACGAATCGGATGCGTGGCTCCCTGCAATGCCTTGTCGGCTTCGACAATTGCCTGAATGAGACTTCGATGGGCTGCTGCGCTTTCTTCAGACAGCTTTTGATTGTCCGGGTCATCCCAGAACGTTCCGTCGGCCAGACGATAGGCGGATAATCGTTTCCGTTTGGCAAGTGTATCCGAAATCGCTGCGGCGATCCGAATCGCTTTTTTACCTGGTACCGGTTCCGTACTCTCATTGTTCGGTAATTCGATTCGTTCGGCTTCTCTGTATACAGCCACTCCATCGACCCAAAAATCGGGCTTGCGGGCACAACTCAGGATGTCGATGCGAGTCGGCCAAGCCACATAGATTAACGGCGCGATACCGTGCAGCCACAACTTGTGGTGCAGAGTCGCAAGATCATTTTCTGTTTTGTTTTGCGTCGAATTGTCTACGACGTAGGCCACGACTTGCGACGAACGGAGTTCACGACCTTCTGCGTCCTGAAATCGTCGGAAAAAGACATAGTCAACGTGTGTGAAAATTGCCGCTTGCAAGAGGATTGCACGTTCGTACGGGCTTGTAACAGACTCAGGTTTGCGAACCGAAACGAACCCATCCGTTGGCTCGTTCCCGGCATTTACAAACTGAACGAGTTCGAGCGAACGCACGGCAAACTCCTTAAACTTCCAAACCACTAGCGTAGCCAGTTTATCAATAGAATCACTCAGTTACATCGTCATTTGCCAACCTTACGAGGCACCCCATGGCTACCGAACCGACGCCGGAGTTCAAATCGCAGCAATTCGAGTTCACCGAGGAGCACAACCGCACGATTAGCGGGCTGGCCGATTCGATGAAGGCGCTGGCCTCGTTGATGTTGCTGCTCGGGTTGGCGTTCACGATTTTTTTCGCGTTGCAATTGGTGACGGCGCTACAAAGCCACACCGGCTACGCACCGACGGTGGGGCTTGCGGCGGCGATGTTGCTCTGCCTGTCGATCGGCTTCTGGACGGGCGGTTCCGCAAATGCGTTTCGCAAAGTCGTCGAAACGAAGAACGAAGACATTTGGCACCTCATGAAGGCACTCGGCAAACTGCACAGCATGTACTCGCTCCTGCGAACGATCATCCTCGGCAGTCTTTTGCTCGCGGTCGTCGGGCTGGCACTGCTGGTGGTGAACATGATTCAGAAGTAATCGGTTTTGTCTGACTTCCCAAGCCCGATCGGACTCGGGTTGCGGTTCGCGTATCGATACAAACGGTATCGTGGCTTTCTTGGTCATGCGCGGGTGAGAATCTATATTGGGTGGGTGAATGCTTACGAGCCACCCGGCTTACGAGCCACCGGGCTTGTCCCTGTGGAAGTTCGCCATCGCCCAGGATAACAATGAACGACGATCCCTTGAAGCCGATTTACAAGCGAGTCTTACTCAAACTTAGCGGCGAGGCGTTCGGCCACGGAGGGAAGAGTAGCGGAATCAGCCTCGACGAAACGCTGGCGATGGCGCATCAAATCAAACGGGTGGCACAGCGCGGAGTGCAGTTGGCCATCGTTGTCGGCGGCGGGAATCTGTTACGCGGGGCGCAGTTCTCGGCCGGTTTGAACACCATCAAAGCGTCTACGGCCGACTACATGGGCATGATTGCGACCGTCATGAACGGCCTGGCGCTGCAAGATACGCTCGAAAGCCTAGACATGCCGACGCGGTTGATGACGGCGATTCACATGGACATGGTTTGCGAACCGTACCTGCGTCGGCGAGCGATCCGGCACCTCGAAAAAGGCCGCGTCGTGATCTTCGCGGGCGGCACCGGTAACCCATACGTAACGACCGACACGGCGGCGGCGCTTCGTGGCCGCGAAATCGGTGCGGACATATTATTGAAAGCAACGAAGGTCGATGGCGTCTATACCGCCGACCCGGAGAAAGACCCATACGCCGAGCGCTACGACCGCCTAACGTACACGAAGGTGATGGCCGACAAGCTAAACGTGATGGACATCAGCGCGTTCGACATGTGCCAAGGGGCGAAATTGCCGATCCTGATCTTCAACTACAAGCGGGAATCGGCGATCGAGAAAGCCGTCGCCGGTCTGGCCACCGGTACGTTAGTATCCGAGTGATGCTTCTCGTTGGGTGTACCTTCAAATATGCTCTATTACCCTTAAATTCGAGACGAACATGAACGCTGCACAGTTTTTCAAAGACTGCACCGAACGGATGGAGAAGGCCCTCGACGTTCTGCGGAACGATCTGAAGGGCCTCCGCAGTGGGCGCGCCACCCCTGCGATGTTGGACTCGTTGCGCGTCGATTATTTCGGCTCGCCGACGCCGGTCAAGAACGTCGGGAATATCTCCTGCCCGGACCCTTCGACGATCGTGATCAAGCCGTTCAGCGCCGACGATTTGAAAGAGATCGAGAAGGCGATTCGCGGTAGCGATCTCGGCCTCGCGCCGAACAACGACGGCAAAGTCATTCGCCTGACGATCCCGCCTATGAGCGGCGATCAACGCAAGAAACTCGTTCAGCAGATCAAGAAAAAGTCCGAAGAATCGAAGGTGTCGTGCCGCAACATTCGCCGCGACTCGAACAAGCATTACGACGACGCCGAGAAGGCGAAGGCGATGACCGAAGACGAACGCGATACGGGCAAAGATCGCATCCAGGAACTGTTGAAACTGTACGAGTTCAAAATCGACGAAGCGGCCGACAAGAAGTCCAAAGAAGTGATGGAAGGCTAATGGTGGACGACGAGCAACCACTCGAAGCGATCGCGAAGAAACTGAAGATCGGCGAGTATCATCGGCACGTGTTTCTGTGCATCGGCGATGCGTGTTGTTCCGCCGAGGCCGGTGCGCAATCGTGGGAAGTGCTGAAGGACGAACTGAAACGGCGGAATTTGTCGCTCGCCACGGGGCCAGCCGCCTGCTACCGGACGAAGGTGCAGTGCCTGCGCGTGTGTGCCAGCGGGCCGATACTCGTCGTTTACCCCGAAGGCACGTGGTATCACGGCATGACCGCCGAACGAATCCCCGAATTCGTCGAAACGCACCTCGTCAACGGCCAGCCCATCGAAGACTGGATTTTCGCGCGGAACCCACTGCCGAGCGAGTAAGTGCGTGCAGATCAAACCTGCACAGACTCGGTGAGAATGCGAACCGAGCTGGACTTCGGCATGACAGTGACTGCACATCGACTCGTTTGGGAGTATTTGCGTACATCCACGACCATGCCGTTGCCAGCGTGTCGCGATAGTCTGGTGGGTACGCTAAATGACTGTGGAAAAGGTCGTAAGCACGCATCGCAGACTCGATCTGCGTGAGGCTCATAACGCCAACGATCAACTCGCCGGCGAAGAACGGCATCGATTCATAATCCATCGGGAACTGATCACGGCTCTCGCTCATTTCACTTTCGAGATGCTTTTTTGTTGTCGTATTACCTCGGCTCGTATGATGCTCATTGACGAAAGTCTTGAAAACGAGGCGTTTGTGTGTGTGTTTCCAGCTTGTAGAGTGTCGGTATTTCAAGC
>JAYVQG010000266.1:0-21462 GCA_043757025.1 Limnoglobus sp. | reverse complement strand
TTACGTCCGATTTCGCCCAATTCCAATCACGCCGGAACCAAATTTTTAGTGGTCTTATTTGGCAAAACTGCAACCGGGTTTTGAACCGTGCCCTTTTTACTCTCTCCCAGACTCTACCGCTTGTCGGGGCTAGGCGGCCTCCTACCATATTTTTGCAACCGTCCGCACCGGACTGGCGAGAACAGGCACCTATGACGCAGCCCGCAATCCAGGTCCAAAACTTGTGTAAAGACTACGGCGCGATCAAAGCCGTGGACCTCATCAACTTCGAAGTCGCCCCCGGCGAACTCGTCGGCTTCCTCGGTAACAACGGGGCCGGCAAGTCGACGACCATGCGCATTCTCACGACGTACATCCCAGCCAGTTCTGGCTATGCTCGCGTGGGTGGGTTCGATGTGATGTACCAATCGGCTGAAGTCCGCAAACGGCTCGGCTACCTGCCCGAGAGCGTGCCGCTTTACCCGGAAATGCGCGTCGAAGAGTATCTCACGTACCGTGCGAAGCTCAAAGGCGTCGAGCGTTCGGGTCGCACGAAACGAATCGATTATTGCCTCGAACGGTCGCGAATCAAGGAAGTCCGCCGTCGCCTGCTCGGAACGCTGTCGAAGGGCTATCGCCAACGTGTGGGGCTGGCCGACACGTTGCTTTCCGATCCGCCGGTGTTGATCCTCGACGAACCGCTGTCGGGCCTCGACCCCGTTCAGCAGGAAGAAACGCTCTCGGCGATTCGCGAACTCGGCGGCCAACACACGGTGCTGTTCAGCAGTCACCACTTGCCCGATGTCGAGAAGGTTTGCGACCGCGTGATTATCATCAATCGCGGCCGCATCAAGTTCGACGGACGCCTTTCGGACATTCGTTCGAGCGTGCCCTCGGTGCTAATCGAAGCGCGCGGCACGGTCGAGCAAATCGAGCCACACCTTCGTGCCGTCTCCGGCGTGCTCGAAATCAAGTCGGTTCCCACGGATGCAGAGTATGCGGCATTCGATGTGAAGGCGGAGGCGGGGCACGATATTCGCGAAACGCTCGCGAAGCGACTGCACGACCGGGGACACCCGATTCGTCGGCTCGAACTGCAACGCGAAAAGCTCGAAGACATTTACATGCGGATCTCCGTTCGCGGCGAATAATTTTGTTTTCCCACGACCGCAATTGAGTAATCTCCATGACGACTGCGACGGATACGACGAAACCGATGGAACAGGCCCCGTCCGACATGCGGACGGAGGAGCCGACCTTCGCGCGAATCATCGGCATGTTCGGCGGCGGGTTGGCGATACTCGGCGTCATCGCGGTGATCGCGAATCAATCGGGGCCGCGCCTCGTACCGAGCGGGCTAGGCTATCTGTTTGCCGCCATCGGCCTGATGGCGATGCTGTTTCACTCGTTGCGGGATGCGGACCTCGAATCTCGACGGGCGTACATGTTTTTCGCGATCGGGCTGTTAGTCGCGGCGGTGATTGCCGCACTCATTCCCGGCCCGCAGTTCGGCGATGCCCCGACCAAAGAAATGGGCTATCACTTCCTACCGTGGACGCCGCTGTTCGGCCTCGGGGCGCTGCTGTTCCTCGTCACGTCGCTTCGCCATGAAACCGTCGATTCTTACCGCAGCATTGGCCTAACGGTACTCCTCGCACTCGGTGCGAGTTTGTGTTTAATCAGTGTGGCGCTCGGAATCTTCAAACCGAACACGCTCGTCGGGCCGGGGATTTTGATTGCATTACTCGGGTTGGGATATTTGGTCGCGTTTTTGTCGAAGGTCGATAGCGACGATGGCCCCGGCTACACCGTGGCCACGATGCTCGGCGTACTCGGCGGGGCCACGCTGACGTACGCCATCGGGAAAGCGGTCTTTCCAACGGTGCTGTCCGAAGGGCCAGCCGCGTTGAAGAACGCATTCCAACAGTACGACAACTGGAAAGTCGCCGCGCGTGCCATTCTCGTACTGGCGTGCCTCGGCTTCGCCGCATGGGCAGCCCGTGCGAAGACGATGGCCGGTTGGTTGCGTGCTGGGCTGGCCATTCTCGGTCTCGGCTTTGCGATCACCTTCATTCTCGGTTCGCTCGTCGCCCCGATCAGCACCACGCCGGAGCCGTTCCTCGTTCCCTACGGCTTGCTCCTCGGCGGCATCGGTTTCGCGTACCTCGTCGTCTCGGTGGGGATCACCTCGGATAGCCCACTGGTCACGCTGATTCGCCGCGAAATCTCGTCGTACTTTTACTCGCCAATCGCGTACGTCGTGCTGTTCTGCATGGCTGCGGTATCGGGTGTCGGCTACGCCTTCTTCCTGAATGGCTTGTTCGCACAACCTTCGACCCTTGAGCCGGTGTTACGCAACTACTGGGGTGCGACTCTCGGTGCCGCGTTCGGCGTGCTGTTCCTGGTGCCCGCGCTGACGATGCGGACGCTCAGCGAAGAGAAACGCAGCGGCACGATGGAAGTGCTACTCACCGCACCGATCTCCGAAACCGCCATCGTCCTCAGCAAGTTCATCGCGGCACTCACCTTCTACATGATCTCCTGGCTGCCGCTCGGGTTGTACCTGATCGCGTTGCGGATCGAGGGCGGACAGCCATTCGACTACCGGCCGATCATCAGTTACTACCTCGCACTCGCCGCATGTGGTGCGTCGTTCATCGCGATGGGGATCTTCTTTTCGAGCTTGACCAAGAACCAGATCATCGCGGCGATTCTGACCTTCGCGGGCATCTTCGTGATGCTGCTGACGATCGTGCTCAAAGACTTTGAAGGCGTCGGCATCGGCTTCCGGAACGTCCTCGCCAAGGTCGACTTCCTGAGCCTCTGGCAGAGCGCACTCGGTGGCCAACTGCCACTCTCGACCGTGCTGGTGCAATTGTCGTTGGCGGTGTTTTGGCTGTTCCTGACGGTGAAGATTCTCGAAGCCCGCAAGTGGGGCTAAGCGACTTAGACGAACTCGACCAAGGATTTTCTCTCATGCCGACGCAGACCGATTCGTTTACTTCGCTGGTGGCCGAGCGCCGACCGACGTTCGCGGGGCTGTTGCTCCTGATTGCGGCGCTGTTGGTCGCCACGTCGGGGTATTACGCAGCGAAGGTCGTTCGTTCTTCACCGAAGGCCGCGAAGGTGGAAGCGGTCGATCCGAGCCAGCCCGATGCCAAGCTCCCAGAATTAGAACCCGTCGATCCGAATAAGCTCGATCACGTTGTGATTGCCACCGCAAGCGCCCTCGGGGCACTCTCCGCGGCGGGCGTCGGGTTGTGGTTCTTGTTCTCGCAACCATCGGCAAACGAGGAGCGGAAGGCCCGGATGGCGATCCTCGTTGCGGGGACGACGATCGGCACCGTGGCGATGCTCCTCGGCTTCGCGCTGTTCGCATCGTGGTTCGGCAGCATGACCGACTGGATCGAAAAGGGAGACACAAAGCAAGCGAAGTGGGTGCTCGCGCCCGTGTTGATTTTCCTCGTCGGTGCGGGCCTCGTGTTCGCCGCCGTGCAACCCGCACGCAGCGAGGAACGCAACGACCCGATCTTGCGGAAGTTTTCGTACGGCACCAACCTGATTCTCACGTGCCTGTTGCTCGTGTTCGCGTTGCTCGTGGGTAACCTGTTCCTCTCCATCCGCCTACCGAACAAGCTCGATACGACCGAATCGGGGTTCTACTCGCTCAGCGATGAGACGATGAAATACATCGCGGGCCTCGATCAACCCGTGAAGGCGTATACGCTGCTGACCGAAGAGATGGGCGGCTCGCGAAACCCGATTCCGGCGGACACGCGTCGCCTGCTTGCCGCGTGTCAAGAAGTGAACCCGACGAAATTTCAGGTGAAGCCACTCAACCCCGTTTTGAACAAGGACGAACTGTCGGCGTTGAAGGCGAAATATCCGCAGTTCGACCTCGACGACGTTGGCATTCTCCTCACCGTCGGCGAAGACGAAAAGCGATCGTCGTACATTCGCTACGATGAGTTATCCACATCGGCAGGGGAAAGCCGACAAGAGCGACAGACAACCTTCCAGGGCGAAAGCAAGCTGTTACGCGAAGTGTTGTTCCTCACGGAAAACAAGTCGAAGCCAACCGTGTACTTCACGCAAGGCAGTGGCGAACTCGAACTGACGCCCTCGCCACAAGGGAACAACCGACTCGCCGCCGCGCCGCGACCTGCTAACGAACTCAAGGCGTTGCTCGAGAAGAACTACGTCGAAGTGAAGACGTGGACGCCCGACCTCAAAGACGCGAAAATCCCCGACGATGCCACGGCGGTTATCATCGCCGACCCGAAATCGACGATCCCGCCCGAAGGCGTTGCGAACATTCGCAAGTACATGACCGAACCCCGCGCCGACGGCAAAAAGGGCAAGCTGATCGTACTCACCAGCCCGTACGCCAACGCGACCGGTAAGGGTGTCGCCGATACGGGCCTCGAAGGATTGCTCGCGGAATTCCAAGTGAAACTCGGCAAAGAGTTCCTGTTCGGACGCCCCTCGCAAGGGCTGAGTTACGCCGACGTGGTGGCTGTGCCGAACCCCGATCTCGTTCGATCGAACAACCCGCTGGCGATGGCGTATCAACTCGACCAGAAGCCGCTGCTCTTAAACGAGTGCCGCGAAATCGAACCGGCCGATGCCGTGCCGGGCGCGCCACCTGCGCCGTTCAAGGCCGAGTGGTTGTTCGCCACGTACCCGCCGAACCGCATCACGTGGATCGACCCCGACTCGGCCACGAACCCCGCACAAACGCTCGCGTTGTTATTGCAACCGGGCAACGAAGATCTCGCGCGGAAAATGCAGCCGACGAATCGCGGCAGCCGACTTGTCGGTGCGATCGTGAGCGAAGGGGCGACGCCGCGGATGGTCGTCATCGGTTGCGGGGCGAGCTTCGGCGATGCCAGCGCCCGACGTCAGCGCGGCGTCGAACCGCCGACCGAACTCGTGGCCATCGCGCTCAACTGGTTGCGCGACCGGCCGACGCTGAATATCGCGAACAAGACGTACGGCAAATACACCATGTCCAAGACCGCCGATGGCTTCCGACTTTTCTGGCTACCGTTCGGGTTGATCCTCGTCGCCGTCGTCGGTCTCGGTGCGAGCGTGTGGGTGATTCGGCGTAAATAATTCGGCGTAAATAACAAGGGCAACGCGATGAACTTCCGACTGACTTGGATCCTCTTCGGCGTGCTGATTCTCGCCGTCGCGGGGTTGCTCATCTCCACGATGAACGACGACAAACCGCCGCCCGATGCCGTGCTCCTCGACACCCTCACCGGGGTCAATGAAGACGACGTCGATCGGATCGAAATCGTACGCACCGAGCCAGCCGAACAGAAGTTGCTGTTCGTTCGCGCGGGCAAAGACAAATGGGAACTCAAAGAACCGGTGACGGCGAAAGTCGACTCTGCACAAGTCAACGCCATCGCCATTTCGCTGCTGAAACTGAAGCCGACGACGTACTCGGAAATCACGAGTAACCTGACGCTTCACGGCCTCGACAAGCCGACGATTTCCGTGACGTTCCATTCGGGCGAAAAGAAAACCGGCACGCTCAACATCGGCGATACGACGATTGGCAAAGAGCGCGCCGTGACGTTCGTGACCACTGGCACGCGACCGAAAGTCCCCGTGGCGGTACGGCGTAGCGACCTCGAAACGCTGTTCCGTGCGGGCACGTCGGACGGCAAAGCGTGGCAGATCGCAAAGGGGCTGACCGATTTCCGCCAGAAGCGATTGATCGCCTCCGACATTCGCGATGCGGCGACCGAACTGCTATCGATCAAGATTAAAAAAGGCGACAAAGAGACCGTGCTCACGCAGACATCGGCAGGCGAGTGGCGCTTCACTGCACCCGCCGGGTACGGCCTCGCCGATACCGCTGGCGACCCCGAACCGCGGCCCGAAACCTTCACCGGCGTTCGCCCGCTTCTGAACGCACTGACCGCGATGCAAGTCACCGACGGTACCGACTTCATCGAGTCGCCCGAGCCGCTCGAGAAATATGGCCTCAAACCCGACGACAAAGAAACGATCCGCATCGAGTTGACGCCGAAAGAAGGCCCTCCGGAAATCCTGTTCATCGGCAAGAAAGTCGACGACAAGCCGGGCAAGCACTACTGCCTCGTGGCCGGCGACCCGTGCGTCATGAAGGTAACGACGGATCGCACCGAAGCCCTCGCACGCATCGCTAACGACCCGTTCGATCTGCGAGATCGCACGCTGGTTTCCGACCTGAAGAAAGACGCGATCGACGCCATCGAAATCACCGTCGGCACTTCGACCGTGAAGGCCCGCAAGGTGTTGGTCGGCCCGATCAAGAAATGGGTTCTCTACGGCGGCCCGTCCGATCCGCAGATCGCGGGGCCAGCGATCGACGACCTGATCGCAACGCTGACGAAGCCGCGTGCCGCTCGCGATATCCTGACCGCGCCGAACGATGCCGCCTTCGCCGATGCGGAAAAGAAAGCCGAAATCCGACTCTGGATCGACGGCATCGAGAAACCGACCGCACCGCCCGAAGCCGACAAACTACCCGCCGACCCGAAGCTCAAGGGCGACGGCAAGCCGACGTTGACGCTGCTGTTCGGCAAGAAAGAAGGCGACGTCGTCTTCGTCCGCAGAGCCAACGCCGACGGCGCGAAGTCCGATTTGAAACTGACTGACACCGTGCTGACACTCGCAATCCGCGACCGCTTGGCGTACCTCGACCCGAAGTTGAAATCGTTCGTCGCAGGCACGGCCAAACAACTCGCGTTAAACAAGGGTGGCGAACAATTCGAGTTGAACCTCGATGCCGCAAAGTCGACCTGGAGTTTCGCGAAACCCGAGCGTCTCAAGGGGCAAGCGGCCGACGCGGACAAGCTGCGTAGCCTCATCGGCGTTGTGGCCACGCTGACCCCGGATCGCATCGTGGCAGAGAATCCGCCCGAGCCAGACCTCGCCCGCTTCGGCCTCGGTGCCACCCCGAGAATGAAGGTGACTGTCGGTTTGAACAACGAGAAAGACAAAGAGCGCACGTACGAATTCGGCAACGAAACCGACGACAAAACGCGAGTCTACATCCGTCAATCGGGGCGTACTGCCGTGATGACGATCCCCGTCGATAACTTCAACCGCTTCGCCGTCGACCTCCGCGACCCGACGATTTATACGCTCGATGTTGCGAAAGTGAAGGGCATCAAACTGCGAGGCTGGAAGCAACTCTTCGGTGGGCCGGTCGAGTACGCATTCGAGAAAAAGGGCAGCGACTGGACGACGTCGAAATCACCCGCCGCGTTCGCCGTCGATCCCGCGAAACTCAACGCGCTGCTCGGCGTGCTGACCGCACCCCATGCGGCCGCGTTCGTCGGCGGGGCCGCGAAACCGGAGCAAGGTTTCGACTTGAACACCGCCGCAAACAGCCTGGAAATTACGATCGATATCGAAGGCGGCCCGCCCATCGTACTCACGCTCGGGAATGACACCGATGGCGGGGCGAACTACTTCGCGATTTGTTCCGCACGCAAAGACGAGGTGCTGACCGTCTCGACGGTCGATTTCCGCACCTACCGCGAGAAGCCGGGTTCGCTTCAAAAATAGGGTAAATCACGCGGGTGGTGACGGGGTTCTGTCACCGCTCTTTCCCATGTTTCTCATCCCGCGTAGCATCTGCCACATTCCGGACCATCGCTCGCGCCACTGGCGGGCGTGCGTCATTCGCAGCATTCCCGTCGTCGCGTCGCCTGCGGCCGGGTTGCCGGAAATCGCGGCGTCGATGTGCGGCCGGAACTTTCCTTTTCGCGCGGTCACGACTTGTGGCACGGTCATTTCCAACAACCCTTCGACGCCCTGCGTGACGCCCCAACCGGCTGCGCCGCGTCCGCCGAAGGGCGTCGCCGGGTGGGCCGTCGGCGCGATGACATCGTTGATCGTCACAGCACCGACTCGCAAATTTGCCGCCAGTTCGTTCGCCGCATTCGCGTCGTTCGTAAAGATCGACGCCGTCAATCGGAACGGCGACTCGGCATGAATCTGCACCGCATCGTCGAGCGTGTCGTACGCCATTACCGCAAGGATCGGCTCGAAAGTCGCATCGCGGCGCGACGGGTGACCGGGTGCCGGTTCGATGAGAATAGAGAGGCCATTTGCAGGGAGTGCCCGAAGTTTGTTCGCGAATGCCTCGAAGATTGGCCGGGCCACGATGGCACGCCGCACGGCCATACACGTTCGACCCTTGTTGAGCGTCGCGCCGAACCATGCGGCTCGCGCTGCGAGTTGCACGTCGGCATCGGGTAACACGATCATGGCATCGCAGCCCGAAAGTTCGAGAGCAGATGGTATCAATCGTTCGCCGAGCCGCGTCGCAATTTTTCGCCCGACCGGCTCGGAGCCGGTGAAGTGGAGAAAATCGATGTCGGCTTCGACGAGCGTTTCGCCGCCGTCGCGGGTGGCGGGCCACATCGCGAACCGTTCCGGTGAGAAGCCCGCTCGCAAGAAGAGTTCGTGCAACAATGTCGCCGTCTTCGGAGTCCGCTCGCTCGGTTTCCAAATCACCGCGTTCCCGGCAATGAGTGCGTGAAGGATCGGCACCGCGTTCAGGAAGATCGGGTAGTTCCACGTGCCGAGGACACCCACGATACCACGCGGCCGGCGATGCACGACATCGCGACAGCCGATCAACCACAACGGACGACTCAAGATGCGGCGCGGTGCCAGAATCCGCGCCGCATCGGTTTCGAGGAATCGACACGCGGTCGCCGTGGGTAGCAGGTCCGTAGCGATCATTTCATGCGGAATCCGGTCGACTTCCGCACAGGCGACCGCTGTCAGTTCCTCGCGCGATTCGACGAGCAAATGCCGGAACTCACGGACGGCCGTTAGGTGCTCGCGAAGCGTTTTCTGGCGAGATTCATCGAGCTGGGAGGAACGGATAGCGTGTGGGGCATTCATGGAGATAGTATAGCCTCGACGCGACCGTAGTTCAAAATGCGACGGATCCGCCACCTGCTGTTGACCGATTGCCCGCGTCGCGTTATTGAACGGATTCTGGTGCGAATTGTGTCGAACGTGGGGGGTGTTGCCGTGGCGAGATCGTTACTGCGGGTGATGGTGGCAATGGCGGCGACGCAGGTTCTGGTCGGTTGCGCGGGCACGTGGGACACGATCACGAGCCGACGGTTCCGCAAAGAGCCGTTTCACACGATGTTCAAAAGCGAAGACCCGATGACGGTCATGCGGACTAGCCCCGAAGGCGATCAGCGTGCGAAAGCGATGCGCAAACTGAAGGAACCGGCATTATCCGGTAATCTTCAGGATCAAGAACAAGCGATCGAGCTGCTATCGCAAGCCGCGACATCGGACCCGAGTCCCGTCGTACGGGTGGCGGCGATCGATGCGCTCGGGCGATTCAAAGACGAACGCGCCGTGCCAATTCTGACGGCGGCATACCATCAATCGAGCGGTGCGGCAATCAAGCCGAAAGCCGTCGATCCGGCCACCATCACGCAGGTCGGTGCCGGTGGGCGACCGCTCGGTATGTCTCTCGATCGCATGTCGTTAACGGGGCCAACGGGGTTCGCACCGGAAGTCGTGAGCATGGTGCGTAGCCGCGCCGTCGAAGCCTTGGCGAACACCGGCCGTGCCGAAGCCGTGCCGATTATGACGCGAATCGCCGCCGGTACCGACGAATCGGGTGCCGACCGCGATACCCGCATCGTGGCGGTACGCGGCCTGACGAAACTTCGCGTCCCCGAATCGGTCGCCGCACTCGCGAAAGTATTAGCGGCAGAGAAGGGCAAAGACCCCGCACTCGCCGGGCGAGCGCATGAGTCTTTGGTAAATCTCACGGGGCAGTCGATGCCAGCCGAACCGGAAAAGTGGGAGATGCTGGTACGTAGCGGGAATGTGACAATCGCACCGCCACCGACCACTATCCAGCAAGTCGGCGCGATCCTCAGTGGGAATTAGTTACAGCCGGGGATGCACACTGGCACGTAGCGGCGTACGCAGGTCGTTACCGTGTACGCTTCCATTTCGCACGTCGTGACTGGCACCATTCGGCACGATTGCACCGCTTCCATTCGGCACGACGTTCGCGTGATGTAACGCACGTGCGTCTCGGGCACGCACCGCGTCACGCATTGGCGGACGACCTTTTGGTGTTGCTCGGGGACCATGCGGCACGTCGTGTACGGGATGTGCCGAACGCGCTGCTCGGGGACGCATTCCGTGGTGCGACGAACTTCCTGGCGAACGTGATCTTCGCGAACGGTACGACACGTCGTGTAAGGCACATCGCGAACGAACGTCTCGGGCACGGTGTAACAGTTACGGCGCGTTTCGTAGCGAACGTGATCGTGCTTGACGATCTGGCACGTCATGTACGGGATCTGCACGGTCTTCGTTTCGGGCACGCTGTAACAGCGGCGTTTCGCGACCATTCGCGTGTTCTGCTGCGCGACTATGCGGCAGGTCGTGTACGGAATTTGTCGAACGTGCTCTTGTGGCACCGTGAAGCAACGCTGCTTCGCGATCATCTGCGTGTGTTGGCGAGTTTCCATTCGGCAAGTCGTATACGGAATCTGCACGACGCGCTCTTCGGGCACGCGGTAGCAGTTCTGGCGAGTCACCATCTGCGTGTGTTCTTGGCGTTCCATGCGACACGTCGTGTGCGTCTGCGGTTGCATCACGGTGTAAGGCACCGTGCGGCAGACGGGAATTTGCACAGTGGTGCAAACGGGCTTTCGCACGTAGTGCGTTTCGTTCACCGTCTGGAATTCCTCGGTCGGTACCCACACTTTTCGGCAGACGGTACGGCTCGGGCACTGGACTTGTTGCTGAACGACCGGACCGGGGCAGTAGCGGCTCGTGCAGGTGCAGGGGTCGAACACGCAGGTGCCGGGCATCCGCACGCACTGCGTGACGACTGGCCCTGGAATCTCTTCTGTAATCGTGTCGTAGTGGCCCGAACAGACGCGATTGATTCGCTGCGTGGTCACCGGTTCGCAGGTGTAGCTCGTTCGCGTTTCGGTGCGATAGTCGGTCTCGGTGCGGTACATCGTAACCGGCGTGTGCGTCGTGTGGTTCTCGTACACGGGGCGATACGTGTAGTGCGTGACGGGCACCTGATAGTTTTGCACTTCGTTACGGTACGTCGTGTAGCGATGCTCGCGGCTGTGTTGCTCGTACACGGGGTGTTGCGTGGTGTGCGTGACCGGCACTTGATAGCATTCGACCTGCGTGTGGTACGTCGTGTAGCGTTGCTCGCGAACGTGCTGATCGTACACGGTGCTATACGTCGTGTAGCACTCGGGAACTTGGTATTCCTCGACGACGGGGCGGTTCACCGTGTAGCACTGTTCCCGCATATGTTGTTGATAGACTCGCTGATACGTCGAGTACGGAATCGACACTTGGTAGTCTTGCACGACTTGACGATTCACCGTGTACGGCACTTGGCGAACGTGTTGCTCGACGACCTGGCGGTGCGTCGAATACGGGATCGACACGGTGTATTCGCGAGCGTACGGCACGTTGACCGTGTAGCGTTCTTCGCGAACTTGCGACTCGTAAACTGGCCGATTTACGGTGTAACACTGCACCGTGTCGAACGCTTCGACGACTTGGCGATTCACCGTGTACGGCACCGCTTCGACGTGGTTTTCGTGAACGGGCCGATACGTCGTGTGCGGTTGCGCTTGCATGACCGTGCGTTGCACGGGGCGATAGCGAACTTCCGATTGCTGTTCGACGACTGGCTGATATTGCACCGTCGGTGCCATGACGGGCATACACTGTTCGGCGGCCACGCAGGGTCGCGGGTAACGGCACAGGCCGCAGTGTGCCGCTTGCAAGTTGCTAAACGAGCTTGCGCCCAACAGCGCAAACATCGCAATGCTCAACGTAGTCCGGTTCATACAGTACCCCACATCGTGGCGTTCCATCGTGTTGAAGTCACGCCGCCAATATCGCGACACAATTCCGTCCATACAATCTGCCTTGTCGTTTGCGTCGGGCCAACTCGGGTTGCTACGTTCCACCCGAATTCCCCACCTCCCCCGACCGCGAAATTGACACGGTCCCCCGCATCGTCTCACAATGATTGCAGTGCCCTTCCGGATTAACCGACACCGCCCTTACGAGCCGCCGGGTTGATCCGGTTGAACTCGGTGGCTCATAAATATCTACTCACACGAATGACGTAAGTCGGATTTTGCGGAGTGTCGTGAAACGACCTCCAAATGACGTGGTACAAAACGAGCTGTCAACGCGGGGTAAGTTAAAAACGGCCGCGGTTCAAATCGCGGCGATTTCGACCGTCAGAAAAAATCGACACCGCCAATAGGTGACGGCGTTCGCCATAAATCAAGGTGTCGTTCCCGTTAGCACTTGGCTGATGCTCTCCGAGCGGATCGTTTCGGCAGTGGTGCTGAAGCGGAAGTTCTGCGTCAGGTACCGCGTGATGGCGTCGCCGGGTTTCTCTTGGAGAACGAGGAAGTCGTCTGGCAGAATGCGAATCCGTTCGCGCGGGTCTTTGAGTGCGAGCGCGAGATCGACGCGGATCGGCAACTGTTGGCCGTTCGGCATTTTTCGCAGCACCGTACACAACACGGGCGAGGGCGTACCCAAGCCACTGGCGAACGATTGGGCGATGAATGCATTTTGCGTGAAGCCACCGTTGACGAGCGGCCCACCGACGAGCGCGATCGCTTGGAGCACGTTCAAATCGTAGTCGCGCGGCAGCGTGACTTGCCGCGAACCGAGTACGCCACCGGTGTAAAACTGCTCCGAATCGCGGGCGAGTATCGAGACCACATCGCCATCTCCGAGCGTGATATCCGCTTCGGAAATCGCGAGCGGTTCATCGGGGTAAATCCGCAACGGAATGCGCGTGACGCCCTTCAGTGGGTCGGCAGGATCGTACAGCCCACGTTGGATGATGACCTCGTTTTTCGCATCGAGGCCTGGCGGCCCGCCACTCTGGTTCAACGCGCGGAGAACGTCGTTTTTGTACGCTTCGAGCGACACCGTTACGCCGTTCCGCTTGTTCGCACTCGTGATAACACCACCCGCTGCGGTAGTGGGAATACCGACGGTATCTTCGCGAATGACGAGCACCTGATAACGGCGTCTCCGTTGGAGTTGCACGCTGATTTTCGCGGCCCCCTTCTGGAACAGTTTCACGTCGTCTTCGATTGCCTTGCGGACCAGCAATTCGACTTCCGGAACGGTTTTGCCCTTCACGACAATCGGCTTGATTTTCGCGTTTGGCAAGCTGATCGTACCGTCGTCGCGGACGGGCACGGGATAACCCACGGCGGATTCGCCGCCACCGGCATCGGCGAAGCTGACGGGCGCTTGCACGGTATCCGGGCCGAACAGGTCGCCGGCGATCACGGCGAGCACGTCGCCTTTGTCGAGGCGATACGCTGTCGGTTCGGGCCGACGCAATAGCGTCAACGGCGTGGCTTGCTGATCGCTTTTGGGTCGTCCGAGAACTTCCGCCGGCACGCGACGAACGGGTACGCCATCGGCCACGGGATTCGTCAGTGAGGCGCAACCCGTCGTAGCGAATGCGGCAAGGAGTATCGCGAGTGCGAGCGTCCGCATCATGGCTTGCCCTCCGGTAGCGGCTCGGGCGGCGACGGTAACACCGTGATGTTGAGCGGCGGTGGCATCGGCGCTGCGGAGAGTACGATCGGCACCGTTAGGAATTCGCGTCGCCCCGTCGATTCGGCGATCTGCCCGCCGTATTGAAAGCCGAGGAAATAATCGCGAATCTTTGCTTGGCCCTCGGCAGTGAGATACTTCTTCTTTCGCAGCGAAGTCGGTGGGAGCGTCGGTGGCTGCACGGGGCCACCCCGATCGAGAAAATCGAAATATCCATCGCTGAAACCCAACTCATACTCATCGGTGAACGTCTTATGGGCGTGCGTACCGCAAAGTTGCCGTAGGGCCGCATGGGCATCGGCGCGGATCTCGCGCTCCAGCGATTTGTCGCCGTGACGCAGATGATGCTCGTAGCCGAGGTTGTGCGCGGTCGTCCGCTGAAGGGAACACCCTGCGAGCGAAGTGAGACAAACCAAAATCAGTATCGCTCGCCACACGCGACAGGTTCTCTAGATGCAACAATTGTGCGGAATGTACGGCCTGTACTTACCATCGGCTCGTTGTGCGGACTGGAATAAGTGAAGTGTGTGAATTCTCGGTATTTACTGTGGCCGGATTGCCCCGATTGATGATTAAATATCATTGTAGTCTGTAAGACTGCGCAAACTACGCGAACTGTGCTGCACGAAAATCCCTCCCACGATCTCGCTCGACTCCACTGACGCATACACCAAGTGAAGGTTTCCCCTATGTCCCGTCGTAACCGTGTCCATCGCGAAAAGACCATCCGTTTAGGTTTCGTTTCGCTCGAATCGCGCGACGTGCCCGCAAGTTTCTACGTCGATCCGGCATTCACAACGGCAGGGAGCACGGTCGACTTCAACGTCGGCCTTCCCAACGAAGCGAAAGGTCTGACCGTTGGCACGAACGCTTTCGCAACGATTGTCGATGCCGTCACGAAAGCGAATGCCGCCGCTGGGTCGGACGATATCAATTTGTCGGCGGCCACGCATCTCGTCGATCCCGGTTTTGGGGCGATTACGCTAACCGAATCGGCCAACATTATCGGGAGCGGCGAAACCTTCACGACAGTCGAAGCGATCGGCAATACGGTGGGGCCGACGAGCGTGAACGGTGCCGTGTTCCAGTTCGCGCCCGGAACCGCAATCGACGTTTCAAACCTGACTTACGACGGTCGAAGCGGACTGGGCACCAAAGCGGGTAGCGTGCTGCGATACGATGCCGCCACCGGTCTCGTATCGAACGTGACGATCCGCAATGTGGCGACCACCAATGGCGGGATCAATCTGGGAATAGGCGTAAATGCGGTCAACACCGGGGCCAATGTCGATGTCGTTGGCGGGACATTCACGGGCATCGGTCGCACCGGAGTCAGTTTCAGCGACGGGGCGAAGGGCAGTGTCCGTTCGTCGGACTTCACGGGGCTGACGACGCCCGGAATCGCAAACTACGGCATCGAAGCGATCGAATCGAGTTCCGCGACGATCTCCGGAAATACCTTCGAGAATTATTCGGGTACGAGTGCTTCGTTCGACTCGGCCGGCGTGCAAATTGCCGACGACGTGACCTTCGACCTGAGCGGCAACGGCAACAACGCCGACGAGCCATCGACCGCGAAGATCGTCGGGAATTCGTTCCGCAACAACGCCACCGCGATCATTGTCGGCTCCGTTGCGACGCTCGATACCAGCACGGCGCTCATTCAGTTCAACAACATCTTCGATAACAAATTCGGCGTACTGGCGAATACCAAGACCGAAGTGAACGCGCTATTCAACTACTGGGGTTCGGCTGCCGGCCCGCTCGCCAAGGCCAACCTCACCGCCGCGAAGGACAACCCGGTCGGGCTGGCTGCCAGCGAGGTGTCGCCGCTCGTGCTCTATCGCGATGCGTCGAACAAAGCCATCGGCGTATTGGCCGGGCCTACGCCGGTGTCCGCGATTTCTTCGCCCGATGCCTATCGTGCCGCGCTGACAGCGGGTACCGTCGCGATCACTTCTCCGACAAACCCTTCGACGGCATCGCCAGTCAATTTCACCGTGACATTCAGCGAAGCCGCGTTCGGCTTCGATGCCGCCGATCTGACCGTGACCGGTCCCGGTTCGCCAGTCGTTTCCAGCGTGACGACGACCGACAACAAAGTCTTCACGGTGTCCGTTACGGGGGCAACGGGAGCCGGCCCAATCACGCTGACACTGCTGACGGCGGCCACGGAGAAACTCGCAATCGCGAGCGTGCCCGCCACCACCGTCACACTGCCGACGATCCGCACGGGGCTGACCGCAGGCTTCACCGCGATCTCGAAAACGGCAACGGTGAACTTCGACAACGTCGCCCCGACGGCAAAAATCACGTCGCTTGTCGCCACCAACCCGACGAATGTCAACCCGGTGTCTGCAACGATCACGTTCAGCGAACCCGTGACGGGCCTGGACATATCGGACATCGTTCTCAGCGGCAGCGCGCAGACGATAACCGATCACGGAATCATCCCTGTCATGGCCAAGGTTCTCGGCATCGTCTCGAATGCCGATGGTAAGAGTTACGAAGTCATCGTCGGGAACCTGTCCGGTGAGGGTACCGTGTCGCTGATTGTGGTCGCCAGCGCTGTAGTCGATGCAGCCGGGAACGCGAATGCCGAGGTTCCGAACACCACGATCGCCACCGTCGACTTCGTTCCGCCAACGATAGCAGTGCAGATCCCGATACCAGCGGCCACGAAACCAAGGTCGGTATCGGTCGCATTCCAGCCCTCGGAAACAATACCATTCGGGTCGCTCACCGCAAGCGACTTCGTTCTGGGCGGGACGGCAACGGGTGCGAAGATCACCGCCGTCAACTTCCTGTCCAATTTCACCTTTGGTGGGAAAGACACTTACACCGTTGTCATCGAAGGCATCACCGGGTCGTCCAAGACCGTGACGCTATCTGTGCTGGCAGGGGCGGTAACCGACAGCGCGGGCAACCCCTCGCTGGCAGTAGGGCCTGTCACAATCGTGACTACGCCGCCGTTCACCCGCGGGTTCTCGATCGGTGGTGGTGCGGGTCAGTCGCAGCCGTACTTTACCGTCGATGAAAGCTTCACCGTCAAGAGTGGCATCGTGCCGTTTGAATCCGGTTTCACCGGTGGGGTGCGCGTGGCGACGGCCGATGTCAACGGCGACGGCACCCTCGATGTCATCGTCGGTTCCGGACCCGGTCGTGCGAACGAAGTTCGCGTCTACGATGGCCTCGATTCCGCGAAAGTCCTGCTCTCCCTGAACCCGTTCGAGGTATCGTTTACCGGCGGGGTATTCGTCGCGGCCGCGGATTTCGACGGCGACGGTAAATCGGAAATCATCATCACGCCCGATCAAGGCGGCGGTGCCCGCGTGCAGATTCTGGCACTGACGAGCCAATTCGTTTCGAGCGGTGGCGACACACTCGAACTGCAACTCGGAACGAAAACCGTCGCGGATTTCTTCGGCATCGACGATCCCACGTTCCGTGGCGGTGCGCGGGCCGGTGCGGGCGACATTACCAAAGATGGCACGCCCGATCTCATCGTCTCGGCGGGCTTCGGCGGCGGGCCGCGCATCGCGGGCTACGATGGCAAGTCGATCGGCATGACCCCCGTGAAAATCTTCGCGGACTTCTTCGCGTTCGAGGAAACCCTGCGAAACGGTGCGTTCGTGGCCGTGGGCGACCTCAACGGCGATGGTTTCGGCGAACTGCTCATCGGTAGTGGGGCAGGCGGCGGGCCTCGCGTTCGCGCATTCTCAGGGAAAGATCTCGTCTTGGGCAAGCAGACCGAAGTGGCAAACTTCTTCGCGGGCGATCCATCGTCACGCGGTGGCGTTCGTGTGGCGGCTACGGACTTCAATGCCGATGGCATATTCGAAGTGATTACCGCGCTGGGCGATGGCGGCTCATCGCGTGTGAAATTGTATAACGCCGCCGCCGTTCTCGCCGGTGGCACCCCGACCGCCGACCGCGAGTTCAACCTCTTCGGCGACTTCATGAACGGCGCGTTCGTCGGCTAAACGAAACGTTCGAGGAACGCCCGCGATTTCTTCGCGGCGTGTACCGCATCGTAACTATGGCGGCTGAGTTCCACATACACTCCGCCACCGTAGTTCGCTTCTCGCAGCGCGGCGAAACACTCCGTGAAATCGACTTCCCCTTCGCCGAACATCAGATGATCGTGAACCCCGTGCTTCATGTCGTCGATGTGGACGTTCCACAACACGTCTTTCCACTGCAATACGTGCGTGCGGATCGGCAGTTCCCCCATGCAAACGAGATGGCCGACGTCGAGCGTCAACCCGAACGCGGGGTGATTCACGGCGGCGTGCAACTCTGCGAACTTGTCCATCGTGTCGATGAACATCCCCGGTTCCGGCTCGAATGCGAGCCGCACGCGCTTCGCTGCCGCCTCATCCGCAAGGCGAACGCAGCTATCGACCAACCGCGACATCCCCACCTTCGGCCCCGCGTCATCGGTCGGCGCGCCCGACCAAAAACTCACGCAATCCGAACGCAGTCGTGCTGCCACATCGACGCATCGCGACAAAAAATCGAAGCGAACCGCACACTCTGCGGGGTTCGCCGACAACAACGTCGGTTGGTGTTTGACCTTGGGATTCAACAGAAATCGCGATCCGGTCTCGATGGCCGTACGCAACTGGTGCCGTTCGATTTGTGCAGAAAACGCGGCCAACTCGCACTCGTACGCCGCGTCAAAAATATCGAGATGATGCACGTCGATCGTCAGGCCGATGCCACGATACCCCAACTCCGCAAGGAGATCGACCGCATCCGTCAATCGGTGATGCGCGAAGCCATTCGTGTTGTAGCCAAGGAACATCGCAATCGCCCTTTCACTGATAGTCGGGGAACGGATCGCCCTCTTCGAGCAACAGTGTCGTTTCGGCGGTGATGAAAGCGGTGCCAGCGATTGTGGGGATGATGCCGTTGGCATCGCGTTCGTAGTGTCCTTCGAAGACGCTACCGACGATGCTTTCCTGCCGCCACACGTCGCCCGGCTGCCACTTGCCCGATGCCGCAAGGCAGGCGAGTTTCGCGCTGGTGCCGGTGCCGCACGGGGATCGGTCGTACGCTTTACCGGGGCAGAGCACGAAGTTCCGGCTATGGTTTTTCGGATCGTTCGGCGCGTCGAAGAGTTCGATGTGATCGATCTCGGCCCCGTTCGCGCCTGTCGTGCCGCTCGCATTCAACGCACGGCGAATCCGCGTGCAGACATCGGTTAATCGCTCGGTATTGCGGGCTTCCAGCGTCTCGCGATGATCGCCGATCAGGTAAAACCAGTTGCCGCCCCAGGCAATATCGCCCGTCACCCAGCCGTAACCTTCCACGCTCACCGCGACATTCGCGGCGTGCCGATAGCTGGTCACGTTCCGCACGGAACCGCGCCCGTTGCCGTGCCAGGTGGCAGTCACCACGCCGACGGGAGTTTCGATGCGATGCCCGCCGACACCGATTCGTCCGAGGTGCGCGAGCGTAGCCACGAGGCCGATGGTGCCGTGCCCACACATGCCGAGCGTACTGACGTTGTTGAAGAAAATGATGCCGCAGACGCAGGAAGGATCGCTGGGTGGTACCAACAACCCGCCGACGAGAATATCCGACCCGCGCGGCTCGTCCACCGCGAACTTACGAAAATCCTCGTGCTGATCGCGAAACCGCAAACAGCGTTCCGTCACACTCCCCTCGCCCAGTTCCGGGCCACCCGCAATCACAATCCGCGTCGGCTCGCCACCGGTGTGCGAATCGATGGCCATCACCTTGCGCGTAAACGACATCGCGGTTCTCGGTAGAGGTCGGGTTGTGGGCGAACCTTTTCGCATTCGCTCCAGAAAATCTATTGACTGGAAGCTCTCGTGAGGGGACACTGGCTTCACCTGCCGAATGTTTTCGATTCTCGCATCACTTTACCAGAGTCCAAAATGCCTGCCATGTCGCCCCGCATCCATCGACGTAGCTTTCTCCAGATCGGCTCGCTCGGCCTCGGTGGCCTGACGTTGCCGGGGTTGCTGCGTGCCGAGTCGACCGCGGGCGTGCGTTCCAATCACAAGTCGGTGATCCTCGTTTACCTCGTCGGGGGACCACCGCACCAGGATCTGTTCGACCTGAAACCCGACGCACCGAAAGAGATCGCGGGACCGTGGAAACCGATCGCTACGAAGGTGCCGGGGATCCAGATTTGCGAAGCGCTTCCACAACTGGCGAAGATCATGGACAAACTCACGATCGTTCGCTCGCTCGTTGGGAATCAAGCCGATCACGACGCAACGCAGGTCTATAACGGCCACAATCCGCGGAAGCCGACACCGGCGGGCGGTTGGCCGCAATTCGGCTCGGCGGTGGCCAAGCTGAAGGGGCCGAACGATCCATCGGTGCCGCCGTATTTCAGCCTCTGTTACACCTGCACGCACGGGCCGTACAACGAGCCTGGCCCCGGTTTCCTCGGGCCGGCGCTAGCTCCATTCCGTGCGATGGGCCAAACCCGCGACGATATGGTTCTCCGCGGGATCGCGGTGAACCGACTCGCGGATCGCAAAACGCTCCTCAACCGGTTCGACGATATGCGCCGCGATGCCGACGCAACGGGCGCACTGAAGGGAATGGACGCATTCACCGAGCAAGCCTTCGGGCTACTCACGTCGTCTCGCGTGGCCGAGGCACTCGATTTGACTCGGGAATCGAAGAAGGTGCTCGAACGGTATGGCACCGGCAACCCGAAGATTTTTATGGACGACAACGGCGCACCGCGCGTCCCGCAAAGTCTGCTGATGGCCCGGCGACTCATCGAAGCCGGTGCCCGCGTCGTGACGTTGAATTACAGCAAGTGGGACTGGCACGGCGGCGCGAACGATACCATCTTCAAACGAGAAGCCGAAGACTTCCCGCCGTTCGATAAGTGCGTGAGCGCGTTGGTCGAAGACTTGCACGATCGCGGACTAGACAAGGATTGCACGGTCATCGTGATGGGCGAGTTCGGCAGAACTCCGAAGATTAGCGATCAGGTCGGTCGCGATCACTGGCCGCAAGTGAACTGCGCACTGTTGGCGGGGGGCGGCATGACGATGGGGCAAGTCATCGGCTCGACCGACAAGATCGCCGGCGAGGCCGCGAGCCGACCTGTCACGTTCGGCGAACTCTATGCGACCCTGTATCACAACCTCGGCATCGACGCGACCAAGGCCACAATCCCGGACCTCACTGGTCGCCCCCAATACCTCATCGAAGACAACGCCCAACCGATGCGAGAACTGGTGTAAATCCCAAGCGTTCACAAACGCGTTTGCGAATGGCTTTGGGCGAGTGTCCGAGGTACGCATTTCCCATAAGGATACGAAATTGATCACTGTCCCATTCGACTGGAATGGCAAAGGGCAGCGTTACTTCATGCGGAATTTTAACCGCAGAGGACGCGAAGTTCGCGGAGTAAAAATTCAGGCCTGGTTTCAATTGCGGCGATTTTGGGTAGCAGGGAATGATTCCACCAATTACCCACCCACCCATCCCTGGAATCATTCCCGATTTCGGAATCAACCTAACACTACAGCGCGGGATCGTACGCAATAATTGTCAGAAGCCATTGCAGAACAAGGGTTTAAGTCGCAAATGCCATATATCGGTAGCATCTGGCTATATCGCTATGCAAAGCCTTGTTCTGCAATGGTTTGTGGCGAATCCATTATTCAATCCCGCGCTGTAGTGCTAACCAACCAACGACTTACGTCCGATTTCGCCCAATTCCAATCACGCCGGAACCAAATTTTTGGCATGGTTCAAAAGTGGGTAGCAGTTATGCGTTTGTTTGCGATTGCGATTCGGCTATCGTAAAGTGCCTGTTTCTCCCAGAATGTGAGTTGCGAAACC
>JAYVQG010000265.1:0-5547 GCA_043757025.1 Limnoglobus sp. | reverse complement strand
GACGATACAGCTGACTCGCCACGCGATCTGCCCGCAATGGAACTACACGATCCGCCCACATCCGAAGCTCACGGAGTAATTCTTGGACAGGTACTTACGCCAGATCGCGTTTCGCTTTTTGACTAATTGCATTCGTGTGGGTGGTGTCAAAACAACGCTCGCGAACGAATTGGGAGGCGAACGTCCGGATGAATGATTTTCCGACATTGGATTTGACTTCAATTCGGCAAATGGACACAATATCACAACGACAACTGATACATCGTTCCAATTGTCGGACTATCTATTTGAATCTGTCAGATCTGGTTCTGTCAAATATTTGTTTGGCGGACTGAAGAGTGAATCAATGGCCAACGACTACCTTCAACCGGTCGGCAACGGTACCCAACGGATTGCTGCCATCGCGTGCCTGATGGCAGGACTGGTTGCGACCGCAACGACCGTTGTAGTGGTCGCGGGCATGATCCAGCGGGGGCGGCTCGACTACAACGGCAAACCGCTGTGGGTCGCAGCGGTGATCTGCGGGCTGATCGCTGTAGCGTGCGGGTGGCTGACTGTACGACTGGCGGTCGGGCAATCGAAAAACGGGGTGACCGTCCTGCCGCTGTGGTTTATTGAGGCGTTCGGAATGCTGTTCTTGATCGGCACCGTGTGGGTCGGTTATGAGTATGGGCTAATATGGGGCGGCACTTCGGCGGTCAGCGTGGCCGTCGCGATGATACTCGTTCGGCGTGCGGTGCGGCAACGCGAGGCGTTCGCGAAGTGAAGTGTGCGGTCGGGACATCACGCACTCGAGCAGACTCCGCAGTTGTGCAGAGTCGTTAAGCGGTGGAGGACTTTCCGTTAGCGTGCCGCGGAGGCTTTGCGAAGCGCGTGCGCGCGAACTCACTGAAAATCGCGTTGTGCTCCGATACTCCGTGCCCACGCGCTTCGCTCCGAAGACTACGCGGCGCGGCTAAACGGGGATGCGCACCGCCTATGCCGTGCGCGTGGACTTTCGCTTCACCATCGTGATTTCGTTGCCCGATGGGCTGTGCGTGACGGTGTCGAAGAAGGTGCGGATCAGTAGCAGGCCGCGACCGCAGCCCATCATGATGTTCTCGATGTCGGTGGGGTCGGGGAGCTTGTTGGGGTCGTATCCCCTACCCTGATCGGCGATGCGTATCGTCAACATCGGTTCGCGGGTGGCCCGCACGGAAATCGTGACGCGGCGAGTTTGGTAGGGGTCCATTTTGTTTCGTTCGGCGACGGTGTCGTGATACGTCTGCCAGTCGCCGGACTTCAACTCGGAGCTAATTTCGAGGTTGCCGTGAACGATGGCATTCACCGTGGCTTCGTGGACGGCCACGCCGATTTGGACGTGTTCGGATTCGTCGAAGATCCGCATTTGCAGCATCAGCGATTCGACGTGCGAGACGACGTGCGCGACCAGATCGGGATTGTTTTCGATCGTGAACTCATTCTCGGTCACCGTCAGCCGGTCGAGGAAAAACGCTTCCTGTTGCTTGACCGTGGCTACCGATAATAGCTCGTCGAGAATTTCCAGAATGTCGCGAGACAGATGCTTCTTGGCCACGTAACTCGACGCACCGGCGCGGAGGGCGCGCACGGCCAAGTCCTCGTTGCCGAAGTCGGTCGTCACCAACACGGGTACCGCCGGGATTTCTTTGCGGAGGTAGCCGACGAGTGCGATGCCATCCATCTCGGGCATGTGAATGTCGGTTACGACCGCGCTCGGAACTTCTCTTCGGACGGCTTCGAGCGCCTCGCGGCCATTGCTCGCCTGCGTCACCGCGTAGCCGGCCTGCAAAAGGATCGTCTGCAATTGGCGTCGCTGGAGCGTACTGTCGTCCACAATCAAAATCGTCGACATCGATCGTACTCCCGTGTGTCAATCGAACGAATTTTACCCGGAATGCGATTCGCTGTGTCGTTCAAAATCGCGACGTTACGAAATCCGATCTGCCGCCGCGGGATCCCAACCGTCGGTCTTGCCGGTTCGTAGCGAGTCGGAAAAATGCTTGCGGCAAAGCGAAACGTAGCGATCGTTCCCGCCGATCTCGACTTGCTGCCCGACCCGTTCCACCGCGCCGTTCCGCGAGACGCGCACGACCATCGTCGCTTTTCGGCCGCAAAAGCAGATCGTTTTCAGTTCGACGAGCGAATCGGCCCAGGCGAGTAATGCCGCACTGCCGGGGAAGAGTGCGCCGAGGAAGTCGGTTCGCAAACCGTAGCACATAACGGGGATGTTCGCTTCATCGACGATGCGGGCTAACTGCGTCACCTGGTCTTTGCTCAGGAACTGCGCCTCGTCGAGCAGCACGCAATTCGGCGTCGACGGTACGCACTCGGCCCAAAAGTCGGTCTGCGCATCGAACGGATTCGCGTCCATCCCGATGCCGATCCGCGAAACGATCCGCCCACTCGCGCGATCGTCGAGCACGGCGGTGTAGAGTCGCGTCGCCATCCCGCGTTCGGCGTAGTTGTGCGCCGCCTGGAGTAATGCGGTCGACTTCCCTGCGTTCATCGTCGAATAGTAGAAGTACAGTTTCGCCACAGTCGATGGCCCTCGCACGTTCGTCGAATTTCGCAACCCTTCCGATATACGGTTCGCGGCAGAAACTGATCCTGCATCAGTCGACACGAACATCAGACTCTCGTTCTTAGCCTACGTTACCGGCCCCGTCTGAAAGTAGAGCACGCGGCTCGCGTGCTGAAAAATTACGATGCCACAAGAATGCTGAGAAGGCAGCCGAACTGCGCAAACGTTCGATTGCAAAGTGGAAGCCGCGATTTCAACTCGCCCAGATCGCCGTACGTGCCCACGACGTAAATTCATACATCTGGCTCACTTGAAATGGAAATCGGCGAGCAAACATGGCCCATTTCGCACTCCCTCACCGAACGGCGCACTAAGTGATACTAACGAGAAAATCCGTTTGCGGGTTCCTCCGGGAGTCGTCGATGCCTGTCGTGAGCGAACAATCTGAGTTCTTATCGATCTTGGGGCTAAGTAAGCTCCTCGACGAGGCCGTGCTCGAATCGATTCGCGCGGCGGGAGACTTTCCCTCGGAGGCGGGGGTATTCGCGGAGATCCTTGTGCAGCAAGGCATTCTCACGCGGTTCCAATCCAAGCAGTTGCTGGGCGGTCGGCATCGCGGCCTCGTACTCGGGCCGTATCGGATTCTCGATCAGATCGGCAAAGGCGGCATGGGTACGGTCTATTTGGCCGAACATGCCACGCTGAAACGGCGAGTGGCCGTGAAGGTGTTGGCCCGCGAATTGGCCGAAAACAAAACCGCCGTCGAGCGATTCCTGCGTGAAGCGCGGGCGGCATCGGCGCTTTGCCACGCCAACATCGTTCGCGTACACCACGTCGGCCAAGCGAGTGGCACGCACTACATCGTCATGGAACACGTCGATGGTGCGACGCTCGAACAAGTCGTCGATCGCAAGGGGCCGTTCGGCCCGATGGATGCCGCCAAGATCGCCATTCAAGCGGCCTCGGGGTTGCAGCACGCCCACGAAAAAGGCTTCGTCCATCGCGACATTAAGCCCGAAAACTTGATGCTCACGAAAGACGGGACCATCAAGATTCTCGATATGGGCTTAACGAAAAAGATCGACAAATCCGAAGACAATCTGACCGGCATTCTCAACATCCAAACAATCCTCGGCACGATCGATTACCTCTCGCCCGAACAAGCGATTCAGAACGACGTCGATGCGAGTTCGGACATTTACAGCCTCGGCGCAACGCTCTTCACGTTGCTCACGGGTCACTCGCCATACGAAGGTGTGCCCGCGCAACAGAAGCTGATGCAGCACCAGTTCGGTGCGGTCCCGAACCTCATGGATTTCCGCTCGGATCTTCCCGAAGATCTCGCTGCGATCATCGCGAAGATGATGGCGAAGCTCGCGAAAGATCGCTTCGCCTCGGCAGCGGATGTGATCGACGCCTTCCACCCGTGGACGAGCGACGACGACGCATCGAACCAACTCGTCATGCAAAGTCAGCTATTTCGCGCGACGACTGTGCGGTCGAGTTCGTTGACGCCGACGGTGCGGGAAATGGCATCGAAGACTCTAACGGAAGTCAGCCCGCCACTCACACACCCCGCCACGGTGCCCGTCGATCCCTCGACGTTGGTCGAGCCGATCATCCGCACGCGTGTGAAGGGGCCGGAATCCGAACTCGACCGCAAGAGCCGGATCATGTCGATCGCAATCGTGTCGGCGATCATCACGTGTCTCGCCACCTTCGGAATCATCATGTTCGCGATGCGGTAGTCGGTCACTTCGTCATTTCACAAAACTCCTCGAGCAAGCCGCCCGCGAATAACTACCGCACGACGACATCGACATTCTTCACGCCGATCCGGTTGTTCGTGCCGGCCATCGTGCGGAGTTCGCTGAGGATGATCCCCGTCAGCGCGTGTTCCATTTCCAATAACGCGCGGGCCGCGGGCATCCCATCGAACGCGCGATGATCGAAGTGCAGACGCACCACGAGTGTGCCATCGGGTTGAAACACGCCGCAATTCAGCGTTGCCGTCAGCGGGGCGATCAAGTTCAAGCACGTCGCGCCCGCCCCAGCCGTCGTACTGATCCCGCACGTGCCGAAGTTCTTGGTGCGCATCCGTCCCGATGCCTTCACCGCGAACCACCACATCGCTGCGCGCAACGGGCGGGGCAGTCGCATCAATTGCAACATTTGCCGAAACTCGCGAACTTGATCGACCGGTTTCGCAACCCATTCGCGAACGGCGTCGTGCAACTGCGCCAGCGATTGGCGGTTCGGCGAACGGAACAACCCGAAGTAGATTGCCGGCTCCGCCGCGTCATTTCGTTCGATTGCAATCGAGCAGATCGTTTCGTCGGCTTCGTAGAAATGCGGCCATGGGAATGGCAGGTACGAACGCCGCAACTCCGGGCGTCGCTCGGCGACAATCGCGTACGCTTTCGCGAACAGCGCCACCCACGGCGGCGGTTCGAGGAGTGCATCGCGGGCCGCAACGACATCGCCGAGTGCCATCGTTCGTTCCATCGAAATGATCGGCATACCCCGGCACACCGACATCAACTCGGTAATCATTCGTCGATTCGTGGAGAGCGAAACCCATCGCCCCGTAACACGTGCCATAACCATCCCATTGAACGACGGCGTGCCGATTATTCCGCCTGGGCATTCTATTGCGGACAGGGTCAATCTTCACGGGGATATCGCGCGATGTTGGCAGAAGCGAAAACGGCAATCCCGGTTTGAACCGTCCTCACTTCTGGTAAGATGCTCGGTTCACGCCGAGGATATTTTTGATGAGCCTGCCGTCCAACGTCCGTGCGACCGATCCTGCGATCCTCGCGTACCACGCGACCTTGCAGCAGTACGCTGAACATGGTGCAGCGCATGAAGGGGCCACCGAGACGGCGTTCTCGCACCTCCTCGCGGTCACCGCGAAGCCGCACGGCTGGACGCTCATCCCGAAGAAGGCGATGAAGGTCGGCGCGAAGACGATCTACCCCGATGGCACGCTCCAGGACGGCAAC
>JAYVQG010000264.1:0-5550 GCA_043757025.1 Limnoglobus sp. | reverse complement strand
TGATTCCGAAATCGGGAATGATTCCAGGGATGGGTGGGTGGGTAAGTGGTGGAATCATTCCCTGCTACCCAAAATCGCCGCAATTGGAACCAGGCCCGATTTTCCGGTCGATTGTCTTGGAGACGTCGAGCATTCGTGGTCGCCAGCACGCGCACAATTAGTTAAGGAAATGACGCAGGGTGGCTTTCATTTTGAAAGCGGACATTGGGATTGGCGCAATAAGGCTTGGTCGATTGGTTCAAAGAAATACCGTTTGTTTGCAGTAGAATGCGAAGGTGAAGTTCAGGGTTTGATGGCCTTGGTCAAATCACCACGACCAGGAATCCTTTCGCCAAAGGGGTCGATTGTTTATGTGGATTATGTCGAAGCAGCCCCTTGGAATCTCCGACAGCCGATGCAACGTCCGCGGTTTCTTGGCGTCGGTTCGGTTTTAATCGGGGAAGCGATCAGAGCGAGCCTCGATCTCGGACTTGCTAGTTGCGTCGGACTTCATTCGTTGCCACAAGCCAAACTGTTTTATTCGGATCGCTGCGGTATGACGTCACTGGGTGTGGATGCAAATTATCACGGCCTCGTTTACTACGAGTATGATGCTATTACTGCGACCCAATGGCTGATTGAACGAGGAATGGACCGATGAAACCAAACGAAAAACAGTTGTCGTGTGCAGTTTCCGAAGATGGTATACAAATCGCTGCGGGGTATGTTGCCGACGAGGACATTCCGCTGTCGAATGAAGCGGCCATTCGATTCCTTGCAGCGGCTATCGGTGATGATGGAATGTCAATCTCGGCAGGGTGGACATGTAAAATCGATTCGCTCGAACGAACAGTTGTACCTATTGTGATGGATAACGAGCAACTCGCGACCCAATCCACACGAGATTCTTAGCTTACCTGAATATCCGAGCGTATTAAGCGATAATTCGCTCCATGAGTAACCGTTTCGCCACATCGAGTAAATTCACTTTCCATAAATCCGGTAATTCTTTCGCTCGATGTGCGTTTAGGATACTGACGCTCCTTTTGTGCCAGAGACACGTGCCATGCGAATTCGGATTGCTGCGTTCCTCGTTGTGGCGTTTACGGTACCGTTGCGTGCGGCGGATGTGCCGACGCAGGCGCAGTTTCACTTCTTTGAGAAGAAGATTCGCCCCGTTCTCGTCGAACAATGTTACAAGTGCCATGCCGCCGATGCCGAGAAAATTCGTGGCGGGTTGACTCTCGATACGCGGGACGGCTTGCGGCTCGGTGGCGATGGCGGCGCGGCAATCGTACCGGGGCAGGCGGCGAAAAGTTTGCTCATCGATGCACTCAAAACCAAAGACGAAGATCGCCAGATGCCACCGAAGAAGCGGTTGCCCGATGCGGTGATTGCGGACTTCGAGACGTGGGTGAATATGGGCGCACCCGACCCGCGCGACGGACCGGCGAAGGGGGCCAAAGTCGAGATCGACATCGAAAAGGGACGCCAATTCTGGGCGTATCAAATACCGAAAGCCTCGCCATTGCCAGCGGTTCGCGATGCTGCGTGGCCGAAGGCGGACCTCGACCGCTACGTGCTCGCGGCACTGGAAGCAAAGCAATTAAAACCGGTGAAAGCAGCTGACGCATCGACGCTGGTTCGCCGTGTGTACCTGGATCTCATCGGGCTGCCGCCGACGCCGGAGCAAGCGTCGGCGGACGCGAACGACAAGTCGCCACAAGCACTGGAAAAGCTCATCGACAGCCTGCTGGCATCGCCGCATTACGGCGAACGTTGGGGCCGACACTGGCTCGATGTGGCACGCTATGCCGAGAGTTCGGGCAAGACCGTGAATTTCAATTTTCCGCACGCCTGGCGCTACCGCGACTATGTGATTGCCGCGTTCAATTCGGATGTGCCATTCGACCGATTCGCGAAGGAGCAACTGGCGGGCGATCTGCTTCCCGCGAAGGACGATGCCGCCAAAGCGAGGCAAAGTATCGCCACCGGTTTCCTCGCCATCGGCACGAAATCGCTGAACGAACGGAATCGGCTCCAGTACGAAATGGATGTCGTCGATGAGCAAATCGACGCATTCAGCCTCGCGTTTCTCGGCACGACGGCGGCCTGCGCACGGTGTCACGATCACAAGTTCGACCCGATCCCGATGAAGGACTATTACGCGCTCGCTGGGATTTTCCGCAGCACCGAAACTTGCTACGGCACCGTGCGGTTCGTGCAGGCGAACCACCCCTCACCGCTGATGAGCTTGCCCAAAGGCTCCGCACCCGACGTGCTCGAACCGCTCTCTAAAAACGACCGCGCGAGCATCGAAAATCAGATCGCCGACGTCCAAGAAACGGTGCGGAAACAGACCGATCCGATTCGCAATATCTTCTCTCAGGCGACGATTGCTCTCAACCGTGCGAAACTCGACTTATACGAAAAAGATGGTACGCCGAAGGTGTTGGCGATGGGCACGCGGGAACGGTTCCGTGCGAACGACAGCCCGATTTACATTCGCGGCGAAGTGCAAAAACCGGGTGCGATCGTCCCGCGTGGCGTATTGCAGGTCGTCAACGCGAAAGCGTCGAGCGTGCGAAAAGGCAGCGGGCGGCTCGAACTCGCCGAGTGGGTCGCATCGGCTGACAACCCACTGACAGCCCGCGTCTACGTCAACCGCGTCTGGCTGCACATGTTCGGTCGCGGCCTCGTAAACACGCCCGATAATTTCGGCACCACGGGCACCGCACCGAGCCACCCAGAATTGCTCGATTTTCTTGCCATTCAGTTAATGAAAGACGGCTGGAGTACGAAAAAACTCGTGAAGGCGATCGTGCTCTCGCAGACGTACCAACTGGCATCGAACTACGATGCGAAGAACCACGAAGCCGACCCGGACAACGTGTTCCACTGGCGAATGTCACCGGCGCGGCTCGATGCGGAAGTGATCCGCGACAGCATTCTGGCCGTCAGCGGGAAGCTGACAACGACTGCACCCGTAGGCAGCGCTGTGGCGAAGGCGGGCGAAGGCCCATCGCTGCGACCGGCGCTCGGAATGAGCTTGCGGGCGGACCCGAACGACACGCATCGCTCGGTCTACCTCATGGTCATTCGCGACAATCTGCCGGAAACCCTTTCGCTGTTCGACGCCGCCGATTCGAGCGTCGTCGTCGGCGAGCGGGCAAACACCAACGTGCCGGGTCAGGCACTGTTCCTGATGAACAATCCATTCGTGATCCGCCAGTCCGACATCACCGCCGAAAAGCTACTCGCAGCGGCAAAGAACGACCGCGACGCCGTGGAGCGTTCCTACCGCCTGTTCTTCGGCCGCGCACCGACTGACGACGAATTGACGAACGCAGAGTCATTCCTCAGCAAATACAAAGTCGGCAAAAAGTCGAAGAAGGATGTCTGGTCCGCATACTGTCAGGCGATGTATGGAAGTGCAGAATTTCTCATGAAACGGTGATACTGTTTTTCGCCAACATACTTACCGAGTGAACGCGATGTTTACGAACGATTTTTCCATTCCTTCCCGCAGGTCAATCCTGCAAACCACCGCTTCCGGTTTCGGCATACTCGCGTTCTCGGCGCTTGCGGCGAAGGCGGCGGAGAAGGAAGCGAAGCCGCTGGCTCCGAAGGCGTCGCATTTTCCGGCGAAGGCGAAGCATGTCATCTTCCTGTGCATGGACGGTGGCCCGTCGCATGTGGATACCTTCGACTACAAACCGAAGCTGCTTGCCGACGATGGCAAAAGTTACAGCAAGGCGCGTGGCTTCGGTGGGAAGCTGCTCGGTTCGCCGTGGGCGTTCAAAAAACACGGCCAGAGCGGCATGATGATCTCGGAACTCTTCCCGGAACTCGCGAACCATGCGGACGAACTTTGCCTACTGAACGGCGTGCATACGGATGTGCCGAACCACCCGCAGGCGTTCCTCCAGATGCACTGCGGCCTGTCGCAGTTCCCGCGGCCTAGCATCGGCGCGTGGGTGCTTTACGGCCTCGGTTCGCAGAACGAAAACCTGCCGGGGTTCGTGACGATCTCGCCGCCGCAAAACAACGGCGGCCCCGCCAACTACGGCGCGAGTTTCCTTCCAGCGATCTACCAGGGAACCAAAATCGGCGGCGGTGGTGGCGGTCGTTTTGGCGGCGATTCGCAAGCGGTGAGTAACATTAAGAACCCGAAACAAACGACTGCCGAGCAACGCACGCAGCTCGATTTCTTGCAGTCGCTCAACCGCACGGCCGCCGATGCCACGGGCGAGAATGCCGCCGTCGAAGGCTTGATCGAAAGCTACGAACTCGCATTCCGAATGCAGGCGGAGTTGCCGAAAGTCATCGATTTAACCAAGGAAACGAAGGAAACGCTCGCGAAGTACGGCATCGGCGGGAACGCAGTTGGCGGGCCGCGTGGTGGTGGCACCGATACCTTCGGCAAGCAGTGCCTCATGGCGCGCAAACTCATCGAGGCGGGCGTTCGCTTCGTCGAGATCACCAAGAGCGGGTGGGACCAGCACCGCAACCTCAAGGACGACCTCGCCAATAACTGCCAGTCGATCGATAAACCAATTGCCGCACTGCTCGCCGATCTGAAACAGCGAGGCTTGCTGAAAGATACACTCGTGATCTGGGGCGGCGAGTTTGGCCGTACGCCTTACGCGCAAGGAACCGATGGCCGCGACCACAACAACAAGGGGTTTTCGATGTGGCTGGCCGGCGGTGGCGTGAAGGGCGGCCTGACGCACGGCAAGACCGACGACTACGGCCACGAAGCCATCGAGGGCAAAGTCCACGTTCACGATTGGCACGCGACCGTGCTGCATTTGCTCGGGTTGGATCACGAAAAACTCACGTTCCGCCAAGCGGGCCGCGAGATGCGTTTGACCGATGTTAAGGGTAACGTGGTGAAGGAAGTGCTGGCATAAATTGTCCGTAACTGTTCGCAGTGTCCGATTGCATTTCTAACGTTTCAGACGCCGTAGGTCGCCCGCGCCAGTCGATCGAGATGTGAGTGAACAACCGGTATTGGATCTTGATTCACTCGTTTATTTCCGGCGGGATGTGTGGATGTATCGGGAAGCTGGTTCAACTCGATGAATCGGTACGATACGATTTGGATAAAGAAGATGCGGACGCATTGGTAACTTGCGTCGAACGATTTAGTAGCGATCTTTCTGGCTTACCTAAAATGACAGTACACGCCGTGCGAATGAAACGATAAGAGGATAATGAGACATGAAGATTACCGAAATTGTCGGAATTTGTGGTTTTATTGTGGCTTTTCTGCACATTTGCTGGCAAGTTTATATTCAACGCAGCCAGAACCGAGAAAGGGTGTAATCTCTTCCCTGCGCCGGTTACTCGACGATCGTTCTCGTATCGACGGGAGTGACTCGTTCGACTTGTGGGAGTGTGGCTAACACGTGGCGGTTCGACTCCGCCCAAGTGCCGCTTAGCAGTTCCGAACGCAAATCCAAAATCGCTTGCGATCCGGGTTTTTTCCAACGCATTCCCGACAACTTCAATCGCTGAGCCACCAGCGTTTTGCAGGCCGCCTCCGTCACGCCGCTGCCCAGTGGAATC
>JAYVQG010000263.1:0-5616 GCA_043757025.1 Limnoglobus sp. | reverse complement strand
TTGCCGACGTTTGGCTGAAAATCCTGTTGCAACTGTCTATTCAGGTTCATTAATAGATAGCTGACACGGACCAACTTCAGTAGGCTGAAGGGTTACGTGATTTCAATCACTGCTTCTCATTTCCTATTCCTCTCTGTGGTGAAAACTAAAAGTCGAGGAAACGAACGAACCGGAACGGGCGTAGGAATGGTGCCACGGGTGGAGCACTCCGCTCGACGTCGTCGAGCGTCGTTTCACCATTCCGTTACTTCGGATGAACCCAATCGACGAGCGTTTGCGTTTCGGGGCCGGTCGGGTAACTCAGGTCGTCGATCTGCGAAACGGGGATGATGCCGACGTTACTGTTCGTGACGAACACCTCGGTTGCATTCGCGAGTTCCGTCCGCGAAATCGTGCGTTCTTTTATCGGTAACGGCGAGTTTTTCAGCAGATATTGCCGGACTGTACCGGGCAAAAGCAGTTCGTTCTCGGCGGTCGGCGTCGCCCAACCGTCGGCGAAGCGGAAGAAGATATTGGCGTGCGCCGCCTCCAAAACCGTCCCATTCGGGTCGAGCATCAAGGCCGTGTCGAACGCTCCCCCTTTCGCGGCGAGTTGCCCGGTTCGCAGTCGGCTGGCGTACTGAAACGTCTTCCAGGCCAGGTACGGTTGCCCCTTTAAGTCCGGGCTGAGCGTGCTTTTCAAACGAAACGATGGCTTCGGAAACGGCAGCACCCAGGCGTTCAACCAGACCATCCCGGTTTTGCCGGGTCGCCCCGCAGTCACGTTCAGCCGAATCACAATATCGGTCGCGCACAGCGTCCGCACGAAGTCGCTCACGGTCTTGGCGTCGGGCAACCGCTGCGGGGCCACATCGATTTCGAGCAGTGCCGCCGTACGCTTGAGGCGATCGATGTGCTCGGCCCATAGCCACGGGAAACTGTTGAAGGTCCGCGTCGATTCCCACACGCCTTTGCCGAACAATAACCCTTCATCGCACGGGTCGATATGGAATTGCTCGCGCGGCACGATTTTGCCATCGACCCACAAAAGCGAGACAATTCGCACGACATCGTGCAGAATCTCCGGGTTCAAATTGTCGGGCACGTTGAGGCCATACTCCTTCACGACGCTTGCCGGATCGCGCAACAGACGCTGTTTCATCGTCGGCTCGGCCCACCACCACTCGTCGAAACCACCAAGCGATTGCTGCGACATGGACGACTCCCTTTCCCCAATGCGCACGCGAATCGGTGCGTGCAGGGGATTGTATTCCGCAACGGCCTCACACTGCGTCGCCGAGCGCCGGTCGAACGAGATTCTCGGGTCGGCCGTGGTGCCGCAACACGGCCTCGGCGGCGCGGTAGCCGCTGATGACGGCCCCTTCCATCGTTGCGGGCCAGCCCGTTTGCGTCCAATCGCCCGCCAAGAATAGGTTCGCCACGGGGGTCGTTTGATCGGGACGAAAGTCGTCGACTCCCGGCACCGCGCTGAACGTGGCCGTCTGTTCGGCGACGACCTTCGCACGCAACAACTTCGCCGATCCGGGAAATAATCGCTGCAATTCCAGCACGATCTGCCGCTGAATTTCCTCGCGCCCTTGCCCGCGTAACGGGCGCGCCGCACTGACGACGACTTGCACGTAATGTTCGCCGGGGTTCATTTCGCCGCGGTTGAAGATCCATTGGCCGAGGCAATCGACGAGTACGACGTGCGGGCGATCGAGGAGGGGGCGGTCGAACCAGAGGTGAACGCTGGTGATCGGCGACGGTTGCAGTTTGGCGATATTCGCGAACGGCGGTCGATCGGCCAATTCCGCTGGCAACAAGTCGCGAACGCGATCGAATGGCACCGCGAGTATCAGATTGTCGGCGGTCTGCGTGCGACCGTCGCGGAACGTCATTCGTATCGGTGACACTGCGGTGTCAATCGCTTTTACACTCGTATTTTCGAGAATCGTCACGCCTCGCGCGGCAAGGTAGGTACGCAGTTCGTCGCCGTATAATCGCGCAAGTGGCACGCTCGGGACTTGTACCGTGAATCCGTCGCGGTGGCGGGTGAAGCCATCGCGGAAGACTTTACGGGCATACTTCATGCCGATGCGGTCGACGGTTTCGTTGAGGGCACTCGTCAGCACGACGCCCCAGAAGCGGTCGATGCAGCGGGCGTTCTGGTGGTGCCGTTTCAGCCACGGCAACAGCGGCAGGTCGGCATCGGGCGATTCGCAAAGCAGCCGACAGAGGCCGTAGCCGATGCGGAGTTTATCGGTGGCGGTGAGGTAATGCGCCGATGCCAACGCCCGTCCGAGGTGGAATGGCGCGGGCCACGGATCGGCCTTGAACACGCTGCTGCGCCCATCGGGCGTCATGAACCAGAGCCGCGGTTGATCTTTCAAGAAGCGATCGACGCCGACTGTTTTGCAGAAGTGCATGAGGTTCGTGCAGCAACCCATACTGACGTGCTGGCACGCATCGATGAGTTGCCCAGTGACCGGGTCGGAGAACGACGACGCACGTCCGCCGAGCCGCGGCCGCGACTCGATGACGGTGACCGCGAACCCCCGCTCCGCGAGCGCCACCGACGCCGCCAACCCCGCCAATCCACCGCCGACAACCGCAAGTGTAGGCTGGGACAAGTGAAATCCTGAACAGTGTGTGTATGCGAATCGAAAACTCTCACGATACATTACCGATGCGATCCGGCCGCGCTCGATTTCGCCCGTTCGGCCATTTCATCGAGGATCGTTTTGCCGGCCCAACCGCCGCCGTGACCCTTTCGCATTTCGATTTCGATCGTACCGTCGAACGCGGGGTTCGCGAATTTCGCCGTCGCGGCCCTAAGCCGATGGACGCCGTTGTTCAGAAAGTAATCGTCCGCGTCGCCGACCCAGACACGGACTTTGCCGCCCGCCAGTTTCGGCCCGAGCGTCTTCCAGTCGGTTTCGAGCACCTTTCGCAAATCGTATTTCTGCCAGTGCGCGAGTACCGATTTGTCGATCTGGCCCGTCGCGCCGTCCCAGAGTGGTTTTGGTAATCCGTCGTCGCCGCGTGGGCCATACGCCGCGTTCCAACTGCCCCAATCGAGGCCGCTGAGTTCCCAGCGCCCGCCGCGCCCGAGGACGCGTTCGAGTTGGCATTCGTGCCTCACCGAGTAAATCGTGTCGCCATCGATGGTGCGTTTTGCGGGGCGCTCGAACCCGTAGCGATTCACGTAGGCGTTGGTATCGGTGTAGATGTCGATCAACTCGAAGGCGCGGAAATCGACGCCATCCGGAAACAGCGACCAGCAGCCGTTGAAGTATTCGGGATAGAAAATTTGGAGCGCCAACGAGACCCAGCCACCCGTCGAGCCACCCGTAACGAATCGCGTTTTCGGCGTGCCGATGCAGCGATAGGTTTTCTCGATGTGCGGAATCACCTCTTGCGTCAGCGCATCGCCGTACGGCCCGTTGTTCGCGGAGTTCACCTGGTACGGATCGCCGTACGGCCCGGCTCCATCGAGGAGGATTTGCACGAAGCGATCGTCGGGGCGAATTCCTCGGCTGGACGAATACCGCGTACCGAAGCCACCGATTCGCACGATCAGCGGGTACTTCTTTTCGGGTTCTTTCTCGAAGTTCGCGGGCAGCACCACCGCGACGCGATAGACCATCGGTCGTTCGTGAAACTCCGAAAGCAATTTCGACGGGAATTGAAGGAACTTCTGCGTGACCGTGTCTTTCGGCGCGGGTTTTTCAAACGTCTTCGTCAACTTCAGTTTCGTCGTCGAATCGACTGCGGGATCGAGCGAGATCGTCGTCAGTTCGCTGAAGCAATTGCCCGGAGCCGTGGGGATGCTGATGTCGCGATTCGTGGCAAAGAGCACCTGCACGCTGTACTCGCCTTTTTTCAGTGCAGCCATCGCATTCAGCGGGAAGGTCATCGCGGTGGCGTCGACGACGACCGTCGATTCCGGTGTGAACTTCGGTACGTCGACGCCGAGAATTGGCAGGGTGTACGGATCGGACGACGTGTACGCAGGCGGTTGTCCTTTCGGCGCGAAACCGACGATGACGCGACCAGAAGTATCGCCGGCGAGTTTGGGATCGATCGTCACCTCGAAGCGAATGCCCGCCGCCGACGCCACGGAACCGGTGAGGAACAGCGCGAGTAGCGCAAGGGAACGGAGCATAGGAAACGCCGTAGCAAGTGTAAGAATGTGAGAGGTGTGTAATTTATACGGGTGCCAACCGAAGAGCCAAATCGTTTCTGTGCGATAGACGAGGGGCGACGAGCAGGTGTTGTCTCGTGTCATGTCTGGTACAATCCTGTTGACCGAACCAGCCGAGGTGCAACATGAATGCGACTGCGGAACTGTTGGAGCCAGAACTATTTGAAGCGGACTTCGAGACGATTCTCTCTCCCGTTGAGGAAGATCGGCGCGGTTGCGAACTCATCGATGGCGATTGGGTGGAGAAACCAGGTATGGGTGCCGAATCTGGAGTCGTAACGACAAACGTGAGCAGTCTGCTGACGGTGTTCGTTCGCAAGTATCGACTCGGCGTGATCGGCTCCCCCGAAGTCGGGTTTCGATTGTTCGCGGATCGGCCGAAGCACATTCGCAAACCCGATGTGTCGTTCATCGACTGGAAGCGATTGCCGGATCGACGGATACCGCGTGGGAACGTTCCGTTCGCCCCCGATCTTGCCGTGGAAGTCGTTTCGCCAAACGACGAAGCCGAGGCGCTCGAAACCAAACTCGACGAATATCTGCGTGCCGGCGTAAAGCTCATTTGGTTCGTGTACCCCCTCACCAAAAACGTCTGGGCTTACAAGCCCGATGGCACCGCCAAGCTCTACCGCATCGCCGACACACTCACCGGCGAAGACGTACTTCCGGGCTTCACCGCAAACGTGGCGGAACTGTTCGAAAGCATCGAACCGGCGTAAGCCGAGTCGCATTGTCAATGAATCAGGAAGGATCAGGGTGCTTACACTGCTTACACTGCTTACACCCACCGCTCGCCATGAATCTCGACGGCGATTAAAGGTATCGATGAAATTCATGCATTGACCCTCATCGGCGAATTGGGCACGAACTTCACGAAATGGACGACGGTCAAACATTTTGCATCGTGGCTGGGCTTGTGCCCGAACTGGAAAAAAACCGGCGGCAAGGTCGTTGATGCGTCTCGGTGCGTATTTGTGTCGGCAACGCTCGCGACTGGGACATCGTGCCAGCCCGCAGCGCAAGTTTTGAAGTTGCGCTAACTTGCCGTTCAGGCACGGCGAGACTTCATTTTGTTTGGTTTTGAGGCATCCTGGGCTGCGAGCGCAACCCAGGGGTACGACGAAACGTCTAAACCTGGGCTACAGGATGTAACCCCGGCGGGCAACGCCGCGAACGATTATTTCATTGTATTTTGAGGTTCGCGCAACAGATATTGGAGTGTAAGGGCGTGTTCTAACACTACAGCGCGGGTCTTGTCACAAGTTCGGCGAATCCGCTTATCTGGCAATGGTTTGTGGCGAGGACGGGATTTCAATTCTGGTCACTTCCTTTCTAACACTACAGCGCGGGTCTTGTCACGAGTTCGGCGAATCCACTTATCTGGAAAGGATTTGTGGCGAGGACGGGATTTCAACTTTGGTCACTCCCTT
>JAYVQG010000262.1:0-5640 GCA_043757025.1 Limnoglobus sp. | reverse complement strand
CGATGACGTCGCGACGAAAAACGACATTAAACCTCAATGGGTGCGAAAATGCTCGGCTATCAGGCTTTCCCGGCCATCAGTCTATTCGTGTTGGTGGGCGCAACCGTGCTGAGCGTCTGGAAGATTCGCAACCTACAATCGCAGAATGACAACGCCGTCTCCGATCCGATCGAGCAACACCAGGCTATGCAACGGTGGTGGGGCGATCATAAACGGACAGCGCGATTCGTGTTGGTGGTCATCATGGCCCTGTCGCTTTCCGGCGAGAGTTGGCTGTTGTTTCTGTGCTATCTTTTCTCGTTCGGCATCCTCGTTTATGCGGTCAAATTCTTTGCCCGGTTCGGGATGGCAAATCGCCTCGCAATCGGCGGGTCGTGTCTGTTCGGGCTGATACTTCTCGGTCAGTTGGCCGGTTCGACTACCGGCGATCAGGAGATGCATTTCCTCGATCAGGCGCTCGTGCCAGCCGTTTTCCTGAGCGGAGCGGGAATACTCGCTCTCCTGTTCGCCCTGCTCGGCATTCGTCGCGCGTTTGCGGAGTCGCATATCGTGCATCGAGCGCAAGCGAGGGTGATAATCATTTTCTCACCGATCCTGCTTCTCATCTTGGTGCCAGCGATCCTGTGGCTGATGCGTCCCACGCTCTGTCCCGCGACTCCGGAGCAAATCAAGCAGTACGTCGAATCGTTCGATTCCGCCCCTTACAGTTCCGCCAGTTGGCAGCAGTGGGAAATCTCGGCTCGATGGGCCGTGGAGTCGAAACTGGAACCCGATTTTGCCAAGCCCCGACAACTGCTGGCGACGGAAATCGCCGGTGAACAGAACCCATCTGTCCTCAGTAGCGCGGCGAGTGTCGGGCTGCTATCCCCTGACCAGTTTGACCAACTCCGGGAGTATGCGAGTATGCGTCGCGATTTTGTCGAGGTCTCAGCGTTCATGAAGAATCAAATGATTCCCAGTATCGGCCTGTACGAATGGGTGATCCGTGCGGCGGTGTTACGCAACGACCTGACGCCCAAAGAACGAGACTTTCTCGAACAACGCCTACACGCCACGCTCGAAGCCGAGTCCGATTCAAAATATGCGACACTCGAAGAGTTGTTGCAAGCGACGCAACTTCTGGAAGTGATCGGGCGACCGGTGAAACCCGAACGCTACCGGGCGAGAATTCATGCTTTACTTCGCGAGTTTCACTCGTTGGGTGGCTTCTTCGCACGTGCGGGGGGATTCCGGCATTACCGGCACACACCCGCTAGTATGCCCGGCGACCCGCAATCGACGGCGCACGCCGTCGAACTGATGGCGATCTACGGTGTCCCGGACGGCCTCGATATGAACTGGGTGCGATCGTACTTGCGACCGTCGCGGTATGCGGATCGCAAGTGGATTGCCGCCGTCACGCGGGATCGACTGAACCAGTTGCCGAACGTTCGCGAGCCGACATGGCTGGATTATCTCTATTACGAACAAACGCTGCTCGCCGCGGGGGTTCTCGTGGGGCTATGCCTGTACGCTACACTCTGTTCGCCGATTCCGAAAGCCACCGGATTGTGAGTACGAACTTCCCACGGACGTTCTTCCGTGGGCTTTGGGTATGGTCGATTACAAATCGGGCGTGTCGAGGATTTGTTGCAATCGCGCGGCTAATAACGGCGGAAGATTCGCCAGCCACGATTCGTCGATGAGCTTGACGCCGATCATGTCGCGCAGGTGAGTTCGATCCTTGTCGCGATTCGACATCAGTTTCATGCTGAGCAACGACTCAAGCGCGATCACGCGGAAGTGGTCGGCGTCGTCGACCGTTTCAATTTCGGGGGCGGGCAGTAAGTGGTCCGGCCGCATTTTCTCGCCCGCAAACAGCAAGTGAATCGCATCGCTCGGCTTGCCATCGATCCCATCGCGAAACATCTCGATACCGGAAATGTTATCGTAAACGAAGCCGATTTGCTCGAAAGCCACCGCGATCTCGGGCAAGTCGCTGCGACGGATCAATATGTCCACGTCGCGCGTCGTGCGGACCGCGCCTTCATCGACGGTCGCCACCCACGACGCGACCGCATTCCCGCCCACGACTGCATATGGTACGCCGAGTCGGTTCAACGCCATCGTCGATCGCAACAACCGTTCGCGCACCTTCAACACGGCTCGCTCCATGCGGTCGAGGATGTCGCCGTTCATACCGACCGTTTTCGCCGTCCAGGTTGTCATGATGAATATGTTACTTCACTTTCATCCGGCAACAACTTTCTCGTCGATACTCGTGCGGCGCGAATCATCACGTTTCCTTTCGGTCGAACTCCCCACGGACGTTCGTCCGTGGGCTTTGGGTTGGCTATCGACGACGAGAGAATCGTGCAAGATCGCCATTGATTCTGTAAGGAAACGGGCTATTATTCCTACATGAGAGGCAGAAAAATATCGCCGCAATCCGTTGATTCCCGGTTACTTGTGACCATTCGCGGTCGTGGCCGTGGTTCCGTGTTTGTTCCGGCGGAATTCCTGGGGATTGGTAGCAACGTGGCGGTCGATCAAGCCCTCCATCGGATGGCTCGGAAGGGTACGATACGCCGCCTCGACCGTGGCTTGTACGACTTCCCGAAAGTCCACCCGGTGCGGGGGCTAATCATGCCATCCGCCGAGGACGTGGTGAGGGCGTTAACCGTCCGCGACCGCAAACGCCATCAACCCGCAGGTCGTATCCAGGTTCAGCCCGCAGGAGAATATGCGGCCAACATGCTGGGCCTTACCAAAAAAATGCCTGCGAAATTGCTGTTCTTAACCGATGGCCCGACCCGGACCGTCAACATCGGAACGATGACGATCCAGCTGCGCCGAACGACGGCAAAGAACATGGCAACGGCGGGGCGATTGAGCGGCCTGCTGATGGGGGCACTGCGCGAGTTGGGCAATGGTCAAGTGACGCTGAAGCGACGGGCGCATCTGAAGCGAACGCTACCGGCTCGCAAGCGGCGGGAACTCATCAAGGACTTGAATCTCACACCGGTCTGGATGCACGCGATCTTTCGCGAGCTTGCCGAGGCATGAAACTCTCGACTCATGCGATTACAATTCGGGCGTGTCGAGGATTTCTTGCAATCTCGCGGCTAATATCGGCGGAAGATTCGCCAGCCACGATTCGTCGATGAGCTTTACGCCGATCATGTCCTGGATGTGAACCTGATCCTTGCGACGATTCGACATCAGTTTCATGCTGAGCAGCGATTCGAGCGCGATGACGCGGAAGTGGTCGGCGTCGTCGACCGTTTCAATCTCGGGGGCGGGCAGCAGGTGGTCGGGTCGCATTTTCTCGCCTGCAAACAACAGGTGAATCGCATCGCTCGGCTTGCCATCCATCCCATCGCGAAACATCTCGATACCGGAAATGTTGTCGTAAACGAAGCCGATTTGCTCGAAAGCCACCGTGATGGCGGGTAAGTCGCTGCGACGCACCAGCAAATCCACGTCGCGCGTCGTGCGGACCGCCCCTTCATCGACGGTCGCCACCCACGACGCGACCGCATTCCCGCCCACGACCGCATACGGTACGCCGAGTCGGTTCAACGCCATCGTCGATCGCAACAACCGTTCGCGCACCTTCAGCACGGCTCGCTCCATTCGTTCGAGGATGTCGCCGTTCATACCGACCGTTTTCGCCGTCCAGGTTGTCATGCTGAATATGTTACACGAATTTTCGCCGAATTGGACTCGACGCGATTCCGCTCGCTCGTTACTGTCCGCGAACGCGATGAAAAAGCCGAGCCAGTATCCCCGTCACGCGGGGGATTCACGACGGACCGAACGGCCCGGCTTGCATTCGTAATAAAGGAGTTTTCCCATGAATTCGATCACTCGCCGTGCTGCGGCACTGCTCGTCGGTTCGACGCTCGCCGTACAGGCATCCGCGCAAACGCCGTTGCCGACGCTACCCGCAGCAACGACTCCCGTGCCCGCGCCGATGGCTACCGCACCCATCGTGCCCGAGCAGCGCCCCGTCGGTGTCGCCGCCAAAATCAACGGCCAGGAAATTCCCGAAGTCGCGGTTTATCGCGCACTGCGGCAGTTCCCCATCACCGAACGCGAAGTGGCCCGCAAGGAGATTCTCAACCACCTCGTCGAGAACTTCCTGATCGATCAATACCTGACCGCGCTGAAAATCAGTGCGGAACCGGCGGAAGTCGAAAAGCTGATCGCCGAGTTGAAGGCCGAACTCGCGAAAACGATGAAAGATTACGCGAAAGAACTCGAAGCGATGATGCTGACGGAATCCGAGTTCCGCGCGGAAGTGTCCGCACAAATGAAGTGGGACAAGTTCCTGAAGCAACAAGGCACCGATGCCGCGCTCAAGCAGCTCTTCGATGCCAGCCCGAACGTGTTCGATGGCTCGACGGTGCGCGCCAAGCACATCTTGCTGACGCCCGGTGCCGATGCGGCGAAGATTGAAGAATCCAAAAAGCTGCTCGAAAACATCAAGGCGACGATCGAAGCCGACGCGAAGAAAGTCGCCGACGCGACCCCAGGCGATCCACTCGTGAAAGAGCAAGCCCGCGGCAAACGGATCGACGAGACGTTCGCCGAGTTCGCGAAGAAGCACTCGACCTGCCCATCGAAAACGAACGGTGGCGACCTGAACTTCTTCCCCCGCGTCGGCGCGATGGTCGAGCCGTTCGCGAAGGCAGCCTTCGACCTGAACCCGAACGGCATGAGCGAAGTCGTCAGCACCGAATTCGGAATGCACCTGATTCTCTGTTCCGCGAAGAAGCCCGGCGTCGCGCGGAAGTTCGACGATGTGAAGGAAGACGTGCGAGCGCTCTACGCCATTCGATTGCGTGAGGCGGTTGTCGCGCAGATGAAGCCGAAGGCGCAAATCGACATCGTGCGAGTCGCCGCAGTCATCAAGTAGTGTGTCGAGAGAAACCGAAATCACCGAAGCCACGGATCGCACGATCCGTGGCTTCGCCAGTTGCATACCTGGGAGTTTTCTATGCGAACGATCCTCATCACCGTCGGCTTGCTGATCGCCTCGAATGTGTTCATGACGATGGCATGGTACGGCCACCTGAAGTACAAAGACAAAGCGCTTCTGACGGTCATTCTCGTGAGTTGGCTGATCGCGTTACCCGAGTACATTCTGCAAGTGCCCGCGAACCGCTACGGCTCCGATGTGCTGACCGCAACGCAGTTGAAGATCCTGCAAGAAGTCATCACACTCGGCGTGTTCATCGCGTTCGCGTGGCTCTATCTGGGCGAATCCCCCACCTGGCGGACAGGCGTCGCGATGTTGCTCGTCATTGCCGCCGTCGCCATCGTCCGTGGCGACAGCAAACCGCCACCCGCGAACGAAGCCGCGATGTCAACCACCACGGTTCCACCGGTCGAATAATCGAGCACGGTTTGGACTGAGGTTGCCATTTCGCGATACCCAAAATCGACGTAAGTCGCAATTCCGGACGCTCCAAAACCGCTTTTTCGGGTGTTTTTTCGGCTTTCGCGACCCAAAATCGTCACTTTTCGATCGTCTTTCGCTGTTCCGTATTCCGCATCTCGAACTCTTGTCGAGGGTTGCGTCGAAAGGGGTCGATTCGACAACCGGCGCAAGTGGCGACACAAAATCGACCGGCCACGACACAAAATCGACCGACC